>NZ_JBIUHC010000091.1:0-41233 GCF_044627735.1 Cupriavidus sp. CuC1
CGGCGCGTTGCGCGGCGGGACTGGCGCCCCATTGGCCGGCCACGGCAGCGGCGGCGGCGACAGCGGCATCGATCTGCGCCGGCGTGGATGCCGGCCAGCTTGCGCCGGTGGGCTGGCCACTGCGCGCGTCGATGGATTGCAGCAGGGAGGACATGGTCATACGCTCTTCAGGTGATAGCCGCGGCCCGCGTAGTCGAATGCCACCAGTTCGTTGATGGGCGTTGCCTTGTCGGCGGGCGAGGCGTAATAGGCGCGGATCTCGGCGATCTTGCCGGTCTGCGGATCAAAGTCGTACCACTCGGCGCCGCGCAGCGCGGTGCCGCTCTTGTTCTTCCAGTGCGTCCACTCGATCATCGCCTCCGGGGTGTCGTGGCTGACGATGAGGCGCTCGATGGTCCATTGCGAGCCGAGCGTTTCCACGCACCAGATCCATTTTTTGGCGATGGTGTCGGCGCTGCGCCAGGGCACTTCGGGCAGGCCGGCGGGGAAGTAGTGCACGGCGTCGGGCGTGAAGCAGTCCACCAGCGCGTCGTAGTCGGCCGCGTTGCAGGCGTCGAAGTAGCGGCGGATCAGCGCGGCGTGTTGTTCGGGAGTGAATTTGGCGGTCATCTTGGTCTTGTGTCCGGTTGGGCGGATTCAGCGGCTGCCGGCTGGCTTGGCGGCCGGGATCGGCGGGCGGCCGGCGGCAACCCATTCGCGATGCTGCGCGCGCGTGGCTTCGCTCGGCGGGTACAGGCCCCACAGCGCTTCACCGGCCTGCACGCGTAGTGCCAGGTAGGCTTCGATGTCGTCGCGCTTCTCGCACAGGTTGGCCATTTCCTCGGCCAGGTGGGCCGGGATCACGGTGATGTTGTCGCCGTCGCCGTGGATCACGTCGCCAGGATAGATCGCCACGCCAGCGCAGCCGATCGGCACTTGCAGGTCGGCCACATGATGGTAGGACAGCCGCGTGGTGGCGGTCACGCCCGTGCTCCACACCGGGAAATCCATCTGGCTCAGCTCGGTGCCGTCGCGGAAGCTGCCGTCGGTGATGACCGCGCGGGCGCCGCGCATCATCATCCGCGTGATCAGCATATTGCCCATGGATGCGGCGCGGCCGTCGCGGTTGCTGTCGATCACCAGCACATGGCCCGGCTCGATCTGTTCCACGCCTACCCATTGCAGGTTGTCGGCGGAAGGCTCGGTGGTGAGGTTGCCATAGACGTCGATGTCCTCGCGCGCCGGGATGAAGCGCATGGTGTATGCGCGCCCGGCAAAGGGCTTGACCTTGGGGTTGAGCGGCGTCAGCCCATGCAATACCGGCTGGCGGAAGCCTTTGATGTAGAGCTGCGTGGTCAGCGAGCCGCTGGTCACCTGGGCCAGGCGGTCGAGTACGGAATCCGGCACGTGCGGCGCGGGTGCGCGCTGCGGGATGTTGGCCAGGGGCGGGGGAGGCGTGAAGATGGGGTTGGTGCTCATGATGCGCGCTGTCCAGGTTGCAAGTGGTCGGGGCGGCCCTCGTCCCAATCGGTGGGACAAACCTGGCCGCGTGTCAGCTGTGCTGGCTGATTGCATGGTATTGAACTTCCCGAGAACTTAAAATGCTCACCAGAGGGCCTGCCCCGCCAGACTCCTTCGTTTTTTCCATATATTGAGACAAGCCACCATGTCCGCGAATCCCGGTGACGGTACCGGCGCAATCGAGAAAGCCATCGACGTGCTCGAAGCGGTAGGCGCCACCCCCGGCGGCGTCAGCCAGAGCGACCTGGCCGCGCAACTCGCGCTGCCGCGCACCACGGTGTACCGGCTGCTGGCCACGCTGGTGGCGCGTGGCATGCTGCGGCGCGATCCGCTGCGCAAGGTGTACCGGCTGGGCTTTCGCTGCTTCGAGATGGCGCGCCAGGCCTACACCATGCCGGACCTGGTGGCCGCCGCCGCGCACGAGATGCGCGGCCTGCGCGACCTCACCGGCGAGACCTGCTACCTTGCCACGCTGGACGGGCTGGAGGTGATCTCGCTGGAACGCTGCGACGGTGCCCACAGCGAGCGCTCGGCCGCGGTGCTGGGCCAGCGCAAGCCGGTGCACTGCACCAGCCAGGGCAAGGCCATCCTGTCGGCCATGGAAGGCCCGGCACGCGACGCCATCGTGCGCGACCTGACGTTGAAGGCGCTCACGCCGCTCACCATCACCGATCGCCGCCGCCTCAACGCGGAGCTCAATATCACCGCCGCGCGCGGCTACTCCATCGACGATGAGGAGATCGTGATGGGCGTGCGCTGCGTGGGCGCGCCCATCGTCGACCCCGAAGGCGTGGTGCGCGGTGCCATCAGCGTGGCCGGTCCGGCCTACCGCTTCACGCGGGCGCGGCTGGAGTTGCTGGGCCCTGAAGTGGCACAGGCCGCCCGCCGCATCGGCGCGCAACTCGAAGGCGTGCGCGCGCCGGCGGGAGACGCCGCGGTGACTGCAGTGCCCGGGCCTTGGGCCTTCCAGGGCGGGCATCCGCTGTGGTGCGCGCGGCGCCAGCGGCTGTACTGGGCCGACGTGCTGGCGCCCTCGGTGCGCATGCTGGACACCACGCAAGACCCCGCGCGCGATGAACAGTTGCTGCGGCTGGAAGCGCCCGTCACGGGCATGCTGCTGCGCGGCGAGGAGGTATGGGCCATGCATGACGATGGCGCGGTGGCCATTGCGGCGGATGGCAGCCGCCGCCCGCTGGAGGGCTGGCCGCGCGCGCCGCTGCAGGCGTTTTGCGATGTTGGCGATGTTGGCAACGGCGCGCAAGCCACGCAGGCGGTGTGGGCCGCCATGGAGTCCGCCGAAGGCGGATCGTCGGTCGGCCTGCTGCGCGACAACGGCAGCCTCGAGGTGCGCTGGCATATCGGCGAGGCCGTGCAGGCGCTGTGCTGGAGCGCGGCGGATGGCACCCTCTACGCCACCACGCCCGCCTCCGGCGCCATCCTGATGCTGCAACCCGGCTCCGCGGCGGTGCGCCGGCTGGCCAGCATGCCGCCGGGCGCGGGCAAGCTGAGCGGGCTTGCGCTGGACACCAGCGGCGGCATATGGACAGCGCTGTGCGAGGGCTGGAGCGTGGTGCGGTTCACGCGCGACGGCACGCTCGATCGCGTGGTGGGCATGCCCGTGCCGTGCCCCAGCGATGTGGCGATCGGCGGTGCGAACCTGGACACGCTCTACATCACCACGTCGCGCCAGCAGGTGTCGCTGGAAACGCTGGCCAAGGCGCCGCAGTCCGGCTGCCTGTTCGAGGTCAAGGTCTGAGCGGTTTGCGGCGCTGCGTTCTTGCGGACTTGTGTTTGTCCTTGTAGTCGTCCTTGTGGTCGTCCTTGTGCTGGTAGGTCTCATACCAGCATAAGTTCTCATCTTGTCGCCTCGGGACTAGCCCTCTAGGCTGTTCAGGCCCATCCCTTGCAACAAGACAGAGTGAACGAACAGGAACGCACCAATGACCACGAATACGACCGCTGCCGCCGCTGATTCAGCTGCCAAGTTCGACCCCAGCCGCGCCGGCGAATACGAAAAGCAAAGCCGCATCGCGCTGGCGGGCTACGACGCCTGCCATGAACTGTCCGCCTGCATGCTGGCGGCAACGCTCGGCGCCGGGCGCGCGGCCGAAGTGCTGGTGGTCGGCGCCGGCGGCACGGCGCAGGAGATCGTCTGCGCGGCCCGGCTGGAGCCGGCGTGGCGCTTCACGGCAGTCGATCCGTCGCAGCCGATGCTGGACCTCGCCATGGCGCGCGTCGCCCAGGCCGGGCTGGCCGAGCGCACGCATGCCGTGCCTGGCGTGGTAGAGGACCTGCCCGCTACGCCGCGCTTTGACGCCGCCACGTTGATCGGCGTGCTGCACCACCTGGCAGGGGACGAAGCCAAACGCGATATCTTGCGCGCTATCGCCGCCCGCCTGAAGCCGGGCGCGCCGCTGATCCTCGCCGGCAATTACCGCGCCTATGCCAGCGAGCCGCTGTTGCTGGCAGCGTGGGGCGAACGCTGGCGCATGCAAGGCGCCAGCGCCGACGAAGTCCAGGCCAAGCTGGGCAAGATCCTGCAGGGCGCGGACCCGCCGCAGTCGGAGGCTGCCGTGCAGGCGCTGCTGGCCGAGGCGGGCTTTGCCGCGCCGCAACGCTTCTTCGGCAGCCTGTTCTGGGGCGCGTGGCTTGCGCAAAAGCAGGGCGGCTGATCCGGGGCGCCCGTGCATGGCCGGGCTTTGCATGGTTGACGGCCGGTTCTATCCTACGCAGACAAGAGCCGCCATCAAGGAGCTTGCCGTGCCCGTCCGCCCTTCGTCCTTGCCCGTGCAGATCGCCGTGATGGCCTTCGCCGGCACCGCCATGCTGGCGTGGCCGGCGCGCGCTGCCGACAGCGACCAGGAAAACCGTGGCCACGATCCCTTCTTCCAGATCTCGTCGCGCATCGCCAATTGCCCGGAGCCGCTCGGGCCCCGCGTGGACGAAGCGCAGTGGCGGCGCGACGCCCATCACCGGATCGAGGATGGCAACCACTGCTATGTGGAAGGCCGCTGCCGTCTCGGCAATTCCTACCAGTACGAGCAGGAGATCGTGGAAAGCACGCAGCGCCGCCTGCAGGCGCTGTCGATCGCGCTGCCGGGCTGGCATGACTCCACGCTGTGGCTCACCGTGCGGGGCCGCTGGCTGCTGGTGCAGGGCTGCGTGGGGCGGGGCTTTCCAGGGCAGCCCTTTCTGGCCGCGCTACGCGAAGTCGCCGACGTGGAGATCGTGGTCGACCAGATCACGGGGGATCCGGTGCGCGGCGTGCCTTACCCCGTGTTCGGCGGCCATTCGGGCAAGGCGACGCCCGTCCTGCCGCAATCCGGCCGAGGGCCGAATTAAGCATTTTCCTCAAAGGGTTAGATTCTGTGGTGCTGGCGCCAATCCGGGTTGTGGGGCGTCATGCCAAGTGCTACCTTCAGGGCATGCTGGCGGGGCCCGTCCGGGCCAGCCCCACGCCCGGGGCATTCATTACCAGCGCCGGGTCGCTTGGGATACGACATGTCTGCTCACCCTCATGGGCCGAAGCCCGCTTTCAGGAGACTGGGTGCGATGCTATTTCCCTTGCTGCTATGCGGGCTCGCCGATGAAGCCATGGCACAGCAAAGCCGCACCGACAGTCCGGCGCAGGGCGTGCCCGGCACCATCTGCGACGCGCCCTGGTTCCAGTCCGGCGCGCGGGCGCAGATGGAGGCCAGTGGCGACATGCCAATGTCGATCACCATGATCATCCGGCACCCGACGCTCACGGAAAATGGCTGCAGCGCCTGGCTGTCGATTCACTCGAAGTCGGCGCTGGCGGCCATGATGGGCCCTCCAGTCGTGATGGACCAGGTCCACAAGATGACGTTCGACCGCGGCGCGACGGCCGGCTCGGTGGGCAGCGTGAGCAGCCAGCGCGCCACCATCAATGCGCAGGCGCGCTACACGCGGCTGTTCGGGCAAGCCTCGTTCCAGGGCAAAGGCGTGCTGACCTACGCGGGCCTGGCGATACGGGAGGGCGTGGTGCTGCCGGGCGAGACCCTGAGTTCCAGCCTGGATCTCGAGATCCGCAGCCTGGCGACGGACGAGATGGTCACTACCATTCGCGCGCCGTCGGCCTCGGTCTCGGTTGGCGAGCGGCGCGTCGGCCGTGCGCAATCCATCGAGACCGTGCTGGGCCGCCGCGAATGCATGCCGATCACTTACGAAAAGCGCACCTCGCTGGGGCCCTTGATGATGGGCGACGACCTCATCCAGACCGAGCCCGCGATCATGAACGTCACCGACTGGTACTGCCCGACGGAAGCGTTCGTGCTGCGCACGGAGGTGCGGCAAAAAGGAAAGATCGAAAGAATCGACACGACTGCCATCGGCATGGACGACGACGTGCAGTGACGCAGGATACCGAGCGATGGCAGGAGCGCCGCGCCGGGGAACGCCAAGGAACACCGCGACATGAACAACGAGAACCAAGACATCGATTTGCTGCCCTTGCTTCGGCAACTCGAAACCGAACTGCATCGGCCCGCAGCGCGCGGTGACCGCCATCGGCTGGACGCGCTGCTGCACGACGACTTCCTGGAGTTCGGCCGCTCCGGCGGCATCTACACCAAGGCCGACACGCTGGACGAGCTTCCCACCGAAGCCGCCTCGGGCACGATCTGGGCGCAGGATTTCTCGCTGCGTTCCCTCGGGCCAGGCGTGGCCATGCTGAACTACCGGTCAGCCTGCCAGCAGCCGGACAACCGGCTGGAGCGGCACACGCTTCGCACCTCGATCTGGACGCTGACGGACAAGGGTTGGCAGATGTCGTTTCACCAGGGCACGCCGACCGAGAGCTTCGCGGAAAAAGCCGTGTAGTCGGGCAGCCGCATAGCGGCTCCTCAGACTGCTGACAAGGCCGGATCTGCGTTGTCGGGCTCCCCTCTCCCGCGTGCGGGAGAGGGGCTGGGGGAGAGGGAGAGACAGCCGTCGTCATGGCGTGCGGCGGCTTTGGCCCGTTCGGCGGCTTCGGCTAGTGCTTCAGGTTTGTCAGCAGCCTGGGGATAGGAACGGCAGCAAGCGCGTCGGCATTGAGGCCAATCATCGTGCCGATGCACCTCGCTCAGCGATGGTCGCGTGCATTTCCACCACCGAGACCGGACGTTGCAATGTGCCGATGATCCCTTTCAGAGCAGATATCGATTGTGTGGCTGCAATGATCTCGTAGCGACCACTCTCCTCATTCATGACGAATTCAATCCGGTCACCCGTGACCACGCCTAGCGCATTGCGCACGTCGGCAGGGATGGTGACTTGCCCTTTGGCATTGATGATGGCTGACGTCGGAAAAGCGTGACCATGAGTGCAGTAAGGGACATATTAAAAATAGCTTGCAATTAGATCGCGCGCTATGTATATTCCAGCCCATGGACACGAAACGCACCTTCCGGACCAAGCAGGCAGCACCCGGCGCCACGGTAAATGCCGCGTCGGCGCTGCTGCTGGACCAGCAGTTCTGCTTTTCCGTGTACGCCACGTCGCTTGCGCTGAACAAGCTGTACCGCAAGTTGCTGGCGCCGCTGGGCCTGACGTATCCGCAGTATCTGGTGATGATGGTGCTGTGGGAGGCCGATGGCCTGACCGTTTCGGAAATCGGCGCACGCCTGCATCTGGATTCGGCCACCTTGACGCCGTTGCTCAAGCGCATGGAAGCCCAGCAATTGCTGCGGCGCGAACGTGCGGTTGCCGACGAGCGGCAGGTGATCGTCTCGCTGACCGCCGAGGGCCACGCGCTCAAGGAGCCGGCTGAGGCCGTGCCGCGCGCGGTGCTCTGTGCCTCGGGCTGCAGCGTCGACCAGGTGGTGGCCGTGAAGGCGGAGCTGGACCAGCTGCGCGAGCGGTTTGCAGAAGCGGCTGGCGGGTAAGGTCAAGGCGCCGGCGCTATTGGAGCGACGGCTGAAGACGGGCTGCTCAACTTGACAGCCCGTTTTGATTGTCTATTATATAGCGTGCTATTTAATAGCTAGCTATTTAGTATGGAAAGCGAGCATGCTTTCTCCAACCGAAGGCTCGATGAGCCAGTTTTTATCACTAGCCAGGAGTGTCATCATGTCGATCGAAAAAGTCCTCTACCGTGCTTCCGCCACCGCAACCGGAGGCCGTGACGGCCGCGCCGTGTCGTCCGATAGCGCGCTGGATATCAAGCTGGCCACCCCGCGCGAGCTGGGCGGCGCGGGTGGTGCCGGCACCAACCCGGAACAACTGTTCGCGGCTGGCTATTCGGCTTGCTTCCTGGGTGCCCTGAAGTTCGTGGCGGCGCGTGACAAGGTGGCACTGCCTGCCGACACCGCCATCACCGGCCAGGTCGGCATCGGCGCCATCCCCACCGGGTTTGGCATCGAGGTGGACCTGAACATCGCGCTGCCGGGCCTGGATCGCGCCGTTGCGCAAGACCTGGTCGACAAGGCGCACGTGGTCTGCCCGTACTCGAATGCCACGCGCGGCAATATCGACGTGCGCCTGACGCTCATCTGAGCGTAGATCCGGATCCCGGAGGCTCCCCCGGGCCGGCCCCGCGCAATGCTCTAAAATGAGCATCCCTTGCGCGGGGCCGGCTGCTTTGTCTCGCGTGCCGCCTCAAGTGGCAATCAGCGAAACAAGAAGACGGACCCGGAGACACAGTGCGCTACGAACTCACCGACCTGCGCCTGTTCCAGGCGATTGCAGAAGCACAGAGCCTGTCCAGCGGCGCGTCCGCCATCCACATCACGGCATCCGCCGCCAGCTACCGCCTCAAGAATCTCGAACACGCGATGGGCACTGCCCTGTTCGTGCGTAGCGCGCGCGGCATGGAGCTCACGCCTGCTGGCGAAACCTTGCTGGTGCACGTGCGCGAACTGCTGCGCGGCGTGGAGCGCATGCATGGCGAGGTGGGACGGTTTTCCGCCGGGCTCAAGGGCCATATCCGGCTGCTGGCCAACAGCAGTTCGCTCAATGGCTTCATCATCCCCAGCGTGAGCCGCTTCCTGGCCGCCAACCCGGATGTCAACATCGACCTGGAAGAGCGTGCCAGCCAGGCGATTCCCGCCGCCGTGGCCGCGCAGGAGGCCGATATCGGCATCCTGGCCGGCGACATCGATGCCAGCGACGTTCGCGCCGTGCGCTACGCGGTGGACGAACTGATCCTTGCGGTGCCCAACGGCCATCCGCTGGCGCGCCAGGCCGAGTTGCGCTTTGGCGCCGCGCTGGATTTCGATTTCGTGTGCATGAGCCGCGGCAGCAGCAACTTCCTCTTCTTGCGCGACATGGCGCAGCGCGCCGGCAAGAGCCCCAACGTGCGGCTGCACGCGCATAGCTTCGAGGCTGCACTGTCGCTGGTCGAAGCCGGCGTGGGCGTGGCGCTGGTACCGCGCAGCGTGGCCGCAACGGCCCTGCGCGAGGCGCGGATAGCCGGCGTGCGCCTGGCAGAGACCTGGGCCCGCCGCGAGCTTAACCTGATCGTGCGCGCCGAAGGCAAGCTGCCGTCCTTCACGGCGGCGTTCGTGCAATTCCTGCTCAACGATCCGCGTGTTGCCACCACGCGGGAGGATGGCGCCCCGGTGGTGTAGTTGCTGGCGCCACCGGTAACCATGAAAAAAGCGACTGCATCTGCGCTACATATATCATTTTTCGAATAGATTCATCGTCGCTACACTTTCCTCGTGTACCCAGACTTGACAAGGGTAGGCACAAGGAAAAAAACGATGAACAAGAAGCAAACGCTCGCCGCCGCTCTGGCGCTCTCCCTCCTCGGCATCGCCCCCACCAGTACCTCCGCCTGGAGCGCCACGGCGCCTACGCCGGCCGCCAAGGCCGCCCGTGTCGCCGCCCTGTTCGGCAGCCCCGCCGACGTGGGCACGACGACCCGCACGGTCACGCTGGCCCCGGGCATGAACTACGTGAACGTGGCATCCGGTGAATCGGTGGCCTTCCGCGCCGGCGGCAAGACTGTCGGCTGGACGTTCCTGGAGGCCATCGGCGGGACTTCGGTCGATATGAGGACCATCTTCCCGGATGTGGCGCAGGCCAGGGGGATCCGGGTGTACATCGCGCCGAGCGAAGTATTCAGAGGCGGTTAAGCAGGAGCGGTGGCGCCCCGCAGTTGCCGCCCAGCGTGGCGAGCGTAGGGCGTTTATACAGGGCGTTACAGGTGTTGGGCGTTGAGCTGGTATTGAGTCCTACCCCGGCCGCGAAAGCTGCGGTGACGAAACGTGCGGGAAGAGATGCGGCGGATCGCTTCAAGCGCGAGGTCTGGTAGGCCAGGGCTGAAACTCGCACGAGCGTGGACTCTGGACGTATTCCCCCAAGCCTTCCAATTCCACGAACCGGTGATTCGAATCTTTCGGATGGCCGGGCTCCGGCCACAAAAATATACTGGCCGGCAGCCCCAAGCCATCGATCGCGGATCTCTCCGCCTCTTGTCGACCAGGCGGCGGCACACAAGAACGAAAGACCGGAGACACCGTGAAATCCATCCAGGCCCGCGCGCGCCTGCTCGCCTTGTGCGGCAGCGCCCTTAGTTCCCTGATTTCCCTGGCAACAGCCGCGCCCGCGCTGGCCCAGCCTGACGCGTATCCCAGCAAGCCCGTCACCATCGTGGTGGCATTCGCGCCCGGCGGCATGACCGATATCGTGGGGCGCTTGCTGGCGGCGGAGCTGTCGCTGGCGTTCAGGCAGAGCTTTGTGGTGGAGAACCGTCCCGGCGCGGCCGGGCAGATCGCGACCGAGTACGTGGCGCGCAAGCCCAACGATGGCTACACGCTGTTGCTTAGCGCGACCGGCCATGTGATCGGGCCGGCCGTGCAGAAGAACGTGCGCTACCAGCCGGTGAAGGATTTCGAGCCGATCGCGTTGATCGCCAAGGCGCCGAACCTGCTGGTGGTGAACCCATCGGTGCCGGCCAGGACGTTGCCGGAGTTCATCAAGTGGGCCAGATCGCAGCCCGGCGTGCCTTATGGCTCGGCCGGGGTTGGCGGCTCCACGCACCTTGCCGGCGAGCTGTTCCGGCAGGTGGCGGGCGTGCCGCTGGTGCATGTGCCGTACAAGGGCGCGTCGCCGTCGACCAACGATGTGGTGGCGGGGCAGATTCCGATGGTGTTCCAGGATTCCATGAGCGTGTCCGCATTTATCGCGGCCGGCAAGCTGCGTCCGATCGCGGTCACCAGCGCGGAGCGCAGCAAGCTGTTTCCCGATCTGCCGACCATTGCCGAAGCCGGTTTCAAGAACTATGACCTCTACACCTGGCTGGGTTTGTACGCGCCGGCCGGCACGTCGCCGGAGATCGTGGCGAGGCTGAACCAGGAGGCCAACCGCATCATGCGCTCGCCGGAGATGGCGGCCAAGCTGCGCAAGCAAAGCGCCGAAGCCGCGGGCACGCTGGGGCCGGCGGAATTCCGCAAGTACGTCGAGGCCGAGGTGACCAAGTGGCAGCGCACCGTCCAGGTCACCGGCGTGAAGGTGGACGAGTAAATGGGCCGGCAAGCACGCGAAGCCATATCGATGCATGACGAATCCTCCACGCAGGACGCCCCGGGCGCGGACGCCTTCTACTTTGGCCAGCTGGCCCAGGGCCGCTTCGTCATTCCCCGCTGCGCGGATTGTGGCCGGTGGCATTTCTTCCCGCGCGTGCTGTGCCCGCACTGCGGCTCGGATGCGCTGGAATGGCTGGCGCCCGCGGGCGGCGGCACCGTGTACTCCACCACCACGGTGCGCCGCAAGGAGGGCGACTACAACGTCTGCCTGGTCGACCTGGACGAAGGGCCAAGGATGATGAGCCGCGTCACCGGCGTCGCGCCGGACGCGGTCCGCATCGGCATGCGCGTGCAGGCGCAGGTCGCGCGCGAGGAAGCCGGGCCCTTGCTGGTATTCGTTCCGGGAGAGACGCAATGATAGGCAATACCAGAGGCAGATCCGGCTCGCAGCGCGGCGCCGTCGCCATTCTCGGCACGGGGCTGGCCGGCCTTGGCCACGCCGGGGGCCGTACCGAGCAGGAGATCATCGCGCAGGCAGCGCATGCCGCGGTCAAGGCCAGTGGCCTGAGCATGCAGGAGATCGACGGCATCATCACCTCCAGCCTCACCTCGCCGTGGTGGGTGATGCGCATGGCCGAGTACCTGGGCATCCGGCCGAGGTTTTCCGATAGCACGATGTTTGGCGGCTCGTCGTTTATCGCCGACCTGAAGATTGCCGCGATGGCGATCGAGGCGGGCGAATGCGACAACGTACTGATCTGCTACGGCAGCACGCCGCGCAGCGTGCCGAGCAGCTCGCGCCAGAACCAGATGCGAGCCGAGCTTGACCCGCAGCCCTACGAGCATCCGTACAAGCCCTTCAACCCGCCCAGCAGCTATGCGCTGGCCGCGGCGCGCCACATGCACCAGTACGGCACCACGCGCACGCAACTGGCGGAGGTGGCCGTGGCCGCGCGCAAGTGGGCGCAGCTCAACCCCGATGCGTTCTCGCGCGACCCGCTGACGGTCGATGACGTCATCAACGCCAAGATGATCTCGGACCCGCTCACGGTGCGTGATTGCTGCCTGGTCACCGATGGCGCCGGCGCCTTCGTGGTCACGCGGGCCGACCGCGCGCGCGGCCTGCATGCCAGCCCGGTGTATGTACTGGGGTGCGGCCACGCCCACTGGCACCGGCAGATCTCCTGCATGGACGACGTGACCGTCACGCCCGCCGTGGAGTCCGGGCGCAGGGCATTCGCCGAGGCGGGCCTGACGCCGGCCGATATCGACGTGGTGGAGCTCTACGATGCGTTCACCATCAACCCGATCCTGTTCCTGGAGGACCTCGGCTTCTGCGCCAAGGGCGAGGGCGGCGCCTTCGTCTCCGGCGGGCGCATCGAGCCGAGCGGTGCGTTCCCGATGAACACCAATGGCGGCGGGCTGTCCTGCCTCCACCCGGGCATGTACAGCATCTTCCTGGTGATCGAGGCCGTCACGCAACTGCGCCGCGAGGCTGGCGCCCGCCAGGTCAAGGACGCGGACATCGCGCTGGTGCATGGCAATGGCGGCGTGCTGTCCAGCCAGGCTACGGCCATTCTCTCCACCTTGCCTTGAGCTCGCGTAATCCCATGACATCCAGTTCTTCGGCGTCCGCCTTCACCCCGCTCACCGCCACCGCGCCTACGGTGCAATATGGCCGCCAGGGCCGCACCGCGATCCTGTTGCTCGACAATTCGCCCGTGAACGGCCTGGGGGACACCGTACGCCTTGGCCTGTTCGACGGCATCGCCCGGGCCGGGCAAGACGATGCCGTGACGGCAATCGTGATCCTCGGCGCCGGCAAGGCGTTCTGCGGTGGCGCGGATATCCGCCAGTTCAATACGCCGGCCGCCAGCGCGCAGCCCACCCTGCGCCAGGTGATCGCGCGCATCGAGCAGTCGGCCAAGCCGGTGGTTGCCGCCATCCATGGCGTGGCGCTGGGCGGTGGCATGGAACTGGCCCTCGGTTGCCATTACCGCATCGCCAGCGCCGATGCCAGTCTGGGGCTGCCGGAGGTCAATCTCGGGCTGGTGCCCGGCGGCGGCGGCACGCAGCGCCTGCCGCGCCTGATCGGCGTGCCGGCGGCGCTGGAGCTGATCCAGAGCGGCAACCCTGTGCGCGGTGACAAGGCGGTGGCCCTCGGCATGGCCAATGCGTTGATCGACGGCGAGCCGCTGGCCGCGGCCGTGGCTTTCGCCGAGCGCGTGGTGGGTTTGCCGGGCGCCCATCCCGTGATCGCGCGCAAGCCTTGTGCCGATGCCGCTGGCGTGGACTTTGCCGCGCGCATCGCGGCGGTTAGCGCCAAGGCGCGCAATGCGCTGGCGCAACGCGCCGCCATTGCTTGCGTGGAGGCCGCCACGCGCTTGCCGATTGAAGCCGGTCTCGACGACGAACGTGCCCGCTTCGGCCAGCTCGTGGCGGGCACGGAGTCGAAGGCGCTGCGCCACCTCTTCTTCGCCGAGCGCGAGGCGCCCAAGGTGGCAGCACTGCCGGCAGGCGCATCGCTGCGCCCGGCGGTGCGGGTGGGCATTCTCGGCGCCGGCACCATGGGCGCGGGCATCGCCATGGCCTTTGCCAACGCCGGCATCCCGGTGACCTTGCTGGAACAGCAGCAGGCCGCGCTGGATCGCGGGCTGGCCATGATCCGCCGCAACTACGAGATCACAGCCGCCAAGGGCAAGCTCACGGCGCAGGGCATTGCGCAGCGGATGGCGTGCATCACGCCCACGCTGGCCGATGCCGCCCTGGCGGATGCCGACCTGGTCATCGAAGCGGTCTTCGAGGACATGGCGGTCAAGCAAGCCGTGTTCGCCCGGCTCGACGCGTTATGCAAGCCCGGCGCCATCCTCGCCACCAATACCTCGCGCCTGAGCATCGACGTGATCGCCGCGTCCACTTCGCGCCCACAGGATGTGATCGGGTTGCACTTCTTCAGCCCAGCCAATGTCATGAAGCTGCTGGAAGTGGTGCAGGGCGAGCGCACCGCGCCGGAGGTCACCGCCACCTGCATGAAGATGGCCCAGGCCATCGGCAAGATCCCGGTGCTGGTGCGCGTGTGCGAGGGTTTTGTCGGCAACCGCATGCTCACGCCCTACTGGCGCGAGGCCGGCTTCCTGCTGGAGGAGGGCGCATCGCCGCAACAGGTGGACGGCGCGCTCACGCGCTTTGGCATGGCCATGGGCCCGCTGGCCATGGCCGATCTTGCCGGCATGGATATCAACTGGGCCACGCGCAAGCGGCTCGCGCCGACTCGGCCCGCGCACCTGCGCTACTCCAAGGTGGCCGACCGCATCTGCGAGCAAGGCCGCTTCGGCCAGAAGACCAATGCGGGCTACTACCGCTACGAAGCCGGCAGCCGCACGCCGCTGCCCGATCCGGCGGTCGACGCGCTGATCCGCGCCTGCGCGGCGCAGGCCGGCATCGAACGCCGCGACGTGAGTCACGAGGAAATCGTCGAGCGCTGCGTGCTCGCGCTGGTCAACGAGGGCGCGCGCATCCTGGAGGAGGGCATCGCGCAGCGCGCCTCGGATATCGACGTGGTGTACGTGCATGGCTACGGCTTTCCTGCGTGGCGGGGCGGGCCGATGTTCCATGCCGAGACCATCGGTCTGGACCGCACGCTCGACAAGATCCGGGCGTTGAATGCCATCCACGGCGAGCACTGGACACCCGCGCCACTGCTGGTCCGGCTGGTGGCCGAAGGGCGCCAGACCTTCGCCGGGGGCTGATCTGGCGCGGGACGCGCGCCTGCGTGCCGCGCGTCGACCCCGGGGACCGGTTGCCTTACGGTGAAAGGCGGAGGACACTAGCGTGGTTTTGCTGATGCAGCCCACCGTCAGCGCTAGTGCCAACGCCAACGCCAACGCCAACGCAAGGGAGAGGCAACCATGGCCGTCACCGACAAGATGTCCACCGTCGCGGATCGCGAACTGACGCTGACCAGCATCATCGACGCTCCGCGCGCCGCCGTCTTCAAGGCATGGACCGATCCCGAGCTGGTCAAGCAGTGGTTCGCGCCCAGCCCGTGGACGATCTCCGCGGCGCAGATGGACGTGCGCCCCGGCGGCGAGAGCCTGGTCGTCATGCGCAGCCCGGAAGGGGTCGAGTTTCCCAACCGTGGCGTTTATCTTGAGGTGGTGGAGAACAAGCGGCTTGTCTTCACCGATGCCTATGTCACGGCGTGGGAGCCTTCCGAGAAACCGTTCATGACCGTCGTGCTGACGTTCGAGGACGAGGACGCGGACAGCAAGACCCGGTACACGGCACGCGTGCGGCACTGGACGGTGGAAGATCGCATGGCGCACGAGCAGATGGGCTTTCACGCAGGCTGGGGGCAGTGCGCCGACCAGCTGGCTGCCCTTGTCACCATGCGTTGACGCGCCGGCCGGGAGGCCGCGCCGGGCGCGTCTTTCCTTGTCTGCCAGGTAGCCGATGATGATGCCAAGAATCACACGTCTGCTCAAGCGCAGGGCCGTGCTGGCCGGCGTAGTGCTCGTCAGCACGCGCGCGGTGGTGGATGCGCGCTATGCGAACCCGCCCGCGAACGGCAGCGAGCTGGTGCTGTTCGACCTGAACCATGACGCGCACCTTGGCCCACGCATGCGCCCGAGCAATGGCGGGCTGGCGGCGCCGTATCGGCTGCAGGGCATGGACGAAGGCATCGCGCAAGCCGGCGGGCCGGCATGACCAGCACGCTGCTCGCTCGCGTCCATCCGTTGCTGCGGCGCGTGCTGCGCCCGGTGCTGGATCCGGCGCGCCGCTACCGCCATGCCAAGGTGATTCATGCCGCCAGGGTGGCGCTGGGCCTGCTGACGTCCATTGCGCTGACCACCGGCATCCACCTGCCCCATGGCGAGTGGGCGTCAATCACGCTGCTGGTGGTCATCGGCGGCCTGCAGCACCACGGCAATATCCGCAAGAAGGCGGCCGAACGCGCGCTCGGCACGCTGATCGGCGCGGGCGCGGGACTGGTGATCATCCTGCAGCAATCGTATTTTCACGCGCCTTTGCTCAGCTACGCGCTGATCGTGATCGCTTGCGCCATCTGCGCGTACCACGCGATCGGCAAGGGTGGCTACGTGGCGCTGCTCTCCGCCATCACCATCTTTATCGTCGCCGGCCATGGCGAGAACGCCATCGCGGACGGCCTCTGGCGCGCGGCGGATGTACTGATCGGCATCGCGATCGCGCTGCTGTTCTCCTTTGCGCTGCCCCTGCACGCCACCTACACGTGGCGCTACAAGCTGGCCGAGGCCCTGCGCAGCTGCGCCAGGATGCACACGGCCATCGTCAACGACGCAGGCTTCGACCGGGCCGTGCTGCAGCGGGCCATGGTGCTGCAAGGCAGCTTGCTGGTACAGCTGCGATCGCTGATGCCGTCGGTGGCCAAGGAGATCAACGTATCGATGGAGCAGCTCGAGGCCATCCAGCACGGCATGCGCGTGTGCATCAGCCTGCTGGAAGTGCTCGCGGCCACGCGCCCGCGCGTTGACGGCGACGAGGACAAGGCATTGGTGCGCGATCACCTTGCCGAAGAGAACCGCCGTGTCAGCGCCATGCTGATCGGCATGGCGCGTGCGCTGACCCATGGCGTGGTGGCGCGCCTGGCGCCGCGCGGCAGTTGTTCGCTCGCGCAAATCGCGGGCACCATGCCACCGCGATGGGCAGGCTATGTGTCGCTGACGCTGCGCTTGTCCGACGAGTTCGACGACCTCAGGCAGCGCCTGGCGGCCATCGCCGATCGCTGGAACATTTAAGCCCGCTTCGACATCGCCAACCGCCTGATCCCCTCGCAGGGGCACCATCGGTGCCTGCCTGCCCACCGGCGTTAACCCTGAGCTCGCTTGGGAAAACAGGAGGCGCTGGACTCATCGATACGTGCTTGCTGGTACTAGCGCTCCCCTGGCCGATCTTCAATACTGCAAAGGAAGACCAGCCGGCCATGCCAGGCGGGACGATGGCTGTGGCCATTCCGCTGAGCCTGATCTTCGATGCGTGTGTCGCGCCTCGGACGCGGATCCGCGAGTACCAGCCTCAGCCGTTTGGCCGCCCCGATACGCCCCAGATCGCCAGCTTCTCCGTGCGGCTGCACGGCCAGTTCGACAAGCAGCGCCTGAAGGCGTTTCTCAAGTCGGTGCCCGGCAATGTGCTGCGTGCCAAAGGTATCGTCAGGCTGGCGGGGAACGCGCGTGCGCATGCGTGTCAGGTGGCGGCGCGCCGAGTGGCACTGTCGGTTTGCGAGCAAGCTAGCGCAGGGGATCTCTCCACGGTGGTGTTCATCGGGCGCTTCGACAACGCGGATGAAACTGGCTTGCGGGCCGGGCTTGTGGCTTGCCTGCAGGGCGAAACGGGGGACTCAGGGGTGGCCTTGCGTCGCGCCCGCGCCGTGACGTCGCCACAGTAGCCGGCGCAGCATCCAGGCCCCGGCCAGCCCCAATGGAATGGCGAACGCCCATACGCCGACTGGCGCTTCCAGCACCGTGCTTTCCGGCGCCATTGCGGCGGAGACCATGACGCCTGTGTTGAGGCCCGCATGCCGGACGATGCCGGGCCAGAGCGAACGCGTGCGGCAATAGAGCGCCGCCGCGAACAGCCCGATGGCGAACGCGATCACGAACTGGTAGATGTTCAGGTGCGCCACGCCAAAGGCGAAGGCCGAGTACACGGTGGCGTCGGCACGCACGTAGCGCTTGAGCATGCCCCGCAGCAGGATGCCGCGGAAGAACATCTCCTCCACGAGCGGCGCAATCAGGCACACCAGCACCCAGATGCCGATGCCCCCGCTCGTCATCTCCGTGATCATGCGCGCGTCATCGGCGGAAAAGGGGAGTAGCGCCTCTATGCCGATCATGGCCAGCCCGTCGAGCAGCAAGATCAGCGGCACCATCAGCAGGATCGGCGGGCCCAACACGCCCAGCGTGGCCGCCACGCTGGCGCGGCCCTCATGGAACAGCTTGCGGTAGCTCAACCCGCTGGCATGCAGCAAGGTGCTGAATACCAGCCCGTAGCAGGCCACGCGAATCAGGCTGGCGGCGGCCATTGGCTGCATGCCGCTGCGCAGCAGGGCCGGGCGCAGCAACATGGTCAATATCACCTCGACAAACCAGGCCACGAAGGTGAGCGCGAGCGCCCATTGGAAAGTGATCGGTTGGGTCTGGTCTGGCCGGTTCGGATTCATGGATCGCGGGGTCTTTCGGGACGATGGGCTTGTCGTAGGTTGCCGCTTCCATTAACGGCAACGGCAGCGCGAATCTGTAGAATCGGCTGCTCAAAAACGACGTGAGTGCCATGCACTTGCGAAAGATCCTTGGATTTCTGCTGGGAGCGCTCGGCGCCGCCGGGACTGCCCATCCAGCCCGGAAACCTGAAATGGTCGATGTGAAATCCATCGGATACACGCTGGCAACGGTTGCCGCGGACCCGCTCGAATACGTGATGCCTGGCAAGGAGAGTTAGCATCCAGGCGTCTAACTGCAGGTCTGTGTCAATGTGCTCGCTTCGATACGCGAGCAATCAGTTCATCCAGCCGCGACAGGAACAGCTTCAGGATGGGGGAACGGTTCGCCTCGCTGTAGCCAATGGCGAGGTCGATCGTCGGCACCTCGCCGGCAAGGGGGCGGCTGACGACCGACAAGGGCATCAGACTCTCGACATAGGCCGGGATCAGCGTCACGCCTCGCGTCGATGCCACCAATGACATGACCATCGCAGGGTTGTCCACACATTGGGTCGGTGTGATCCGAACCCCTGAGCGCTCCAGGTAGTCGTCGATCACCGCGCGCAGCACCTTGGCCTTGTTCGCCATGGCGATGAAGGGCTCGCCAACGAGCTCTTGTGGGCGGATGGCCTCGCGTGACGTCAGCGGATGATCGCTGGGCATCAGCACCACAAGCGGTTCCTGGCTCACGACCCTGTAAGTGAGATCGAAGCCCGGTTCGGCGCGCAGGAGCGCCAGATCCAGCTTGCCCCGTGCTAGTCCTTCGGCAAGATCCGGCGAGTAGTCGCTGGAGACGGTGACATCGACATTGGGCAATTCGTCGCGAAGGATGTGCATGGCCTCGGGCAGCCAGGTCATTTCCTGCCCGGTGAGGAACCCGAGCGCAAACCGCTGCTTGGCTGGTTGCGCCGCCCTGCGGGCCGCTTCGACCGCAGCGTCCACCTGGGTAAGGGCAAGCCGCGCGTGATCGATAAATGCCTTGCCTGCGGCGGTCAGCTCCACGCCGCGCCCGCTGCGGCTCAATAGTTCGACCCCGACCTGATTTTCCAGGTCCCGGATCTGCCGGCTCAGTGACGGCTGTGAGGTGTGCAGCCGTCGCTCCGCGGCCACCGTCAGGCTACCCGTCTCGGCGACCGCGATGAAATACCGAAGGTGTCGCAGTTCCATTGCTCCTCCATGTTGAACCCCCCATGCCTGCGAGGTATGCCCGTCAGCTTATAAAGTCTTTTCCAATTTTGTCACGAACCCCTACATTCTTACCAGTGGCGGCGTATTGGGGCGTCCTGTCCTCGCCGGAATCTAGGTGCCGGCTAAACCTCCCCATACCCCGAAAATCATATCGCACCGGAGTTGTTCAATCATGACCAAGCCCGTAGTCCTCATCACCGGAGCCCTGACCGGCATCGGCCGTGCCACCGCTCTGGCCTTTGCCAAGAATGGTGCCCATCTCGTCGTCTCCGGCCGCCGGCAGGCCGAAGGCAAGGCCCTCGAAACCGAGCTTCAGCAACTCGGCGCCGAGGTCGCCTTCATCCAGGCCGACGTCCGCCACGACGATCAGGTTCGCGATCTGGTCGATCAGACCGTGGCCCGCTTCGGCCGTCTCGACGTGGCCGTCAACAACGCCGGCACGGAAGGGCAGCCGGGGCTGGTTGTCGACCAGACCGCCGAGAGCTACGCCGCCACCTTCGATACCAACGTGCTGGGCACGCTGCTGAGCCTCAAGCACGAACTGCGCGTGATGACAGCCCAGAAGAGCGGCAGCATCATCAATATCTCCTCGACCTACGGTCACGAAGGGGCGGCCTACGCCTCCATCTACGCCGGCAGCAAGCATGCAGTCGATGGCTTCACCAAGTCGGCCGCGCTGGAAGTCGCCACCACAGGTGTGCGCGTCAACGCTGTTGCCCCCGGCCCGGTCGACACCGGCATGCTCGACCGCTTCACCGGCACCCCCGAGAACAAGGCGGCGCTGACCGCTACCGTACCGCTGGGCCGCGTCGGCAAGCCGGGCGACATTGCCAACGCAGTGCTCTTCCTCGCGTCCGACGCCTCGTCCTTCGTGACCGGCCAGATCGTCACCGTCGATGGTGGCAAGACCGCGGGCTGATCGTCCCAGCGCCACTCTCCCGGGGCGCGTCATCGACACGCAGTGGGGTGAGGGCGCATCGCCTTGGGACAAGCCTGGCATCGCCCGCGGCCTCAGCCGCTGAACCTCACGCCTGTCGCTTTGGCGAGGCGCCTTAGCCCCGCATGCCTCGAAGGACATTCGACATGACCGCATACACACACCAGACGGCGCCGACGCAGTATGTCGAAGCCCAGGGCATTCGCTTTGCCTATCGCCGCTTTGGCAAGACCGGCGGCGTGCCGCTCGTCTTCAACATGCACTTCACCGGCACCATGGACCACTGGGACCCGGCGGTGACGGACGGGGTTGCGCAGCAGCGCGAAGTCATCCTGTTCAACAACGCAGGCATCTCCAGCAGTTCCGGCGAGGTACCGGCCTCGATCGAGAAGATGGCGGCTAACGCCGCGGCCTTTATCAAGGCGCTCGGTCTTTCCCAGGTCGATGTGCTCGGTTTTTCCCTGGGCGGCCTCGTTGCGCAGGAACTGGCGCTGGCCGAGCCCGCCCTCGTGCGACGCCTGATCCTGTTGGGCACCGGCCCGCGCAGCGGCGAAGGCATGGCTTCGCTGTCGCCCGAAGCGCAAGAGATTTTCGGCGCGACCTACGATGAGCCTGATCACCTGTGGCTCAGGGTCTTCTTCACGCCGTCCGAGGCCAGCCAGACGGCTGGACGCGCTTACCTCAAGCGCTTGCGCCAACGCATCGAGGGCCGCGATCCCGATGTTGGCGACCAGGTTGCCCCTGCGCAGCTCGAGGCGCTGACCAAGTGGGGCGCACCGCGCGAGAATCCCTTCGATTACCTGAAGGCGATCACGCAGCCGACGCTGGTCGTCAACGGCGACAGCGACGTGATCATCTACTCGGTGAACTCCTCGATCCTGCAGCAGCACATCCCGAACGCGCAACTGATCCTCTATCCGGACGCCAACCACGGCTCGCAGTATCAGTACCACGAGCGTTTCGTAGACGACGTCTCCCTGTTCCTGTCTCAAGATGGCGGGCGCGCGCCCGACCAGGAGAAAGCAATGTCCACACATCCCGTTGTCCTCATCACAGGCGCACTGACCGGCATAGGCCGTGCTACCGCGCTGGCCTTCGCTCGTGAAGGCGCGCACGTCGTAGTTTCCGGACGGCGCGATGAAGAAGGCAAGAAACTCGCTGCCGAACTTCGAAAGCTCGGTGCCGAAGCGGAATTCCTCAAGTCCGATGTGCGTCATGAAGACGAAGTCAGCAGCTTGGTCGATGGCACGGTCGCGCGCTTTGGTCGACTCGACGTGGCAGTCAACGCCGCCGGCACTGAAGGCCAGTCCGGACCAGTGACGGAACTGACTCCCGAGAACTATGCGGCCACTTTCGACACCAACGTGCTCGGCACATTGCTCAGCGTGAAGCACGAGATGCGCGTGATGCTCGCGCAAGGCAGCGGCAGCATCGTCAATATCTCATCGACGATGGGTGAGCGCGGCGCGGCGAACGCATCCCTCTACACCGCCAGCAAGCACGCGGTGGAAGGCCTGACCAAATCGGCCGCGCTCGAGGGCGCCGCATCCGGCGTGCGGGTCAACGCCATTGCCCCGGGCCCGGTTCAGACCGCCATGCTCGACCGGCTCACCGGCACGGCTGACAGGAAAGCCACCTTCCTCTCGAGTGTTCCCCTCAAGCGCGCGGGAGCCCCCGAAGAAATCGCCGATGCCATCGTGTTCATCGCGTCCGGCAAGGCGACCTTCATTACGGGCCAGATCATCCGAGTCAACGGCGGCAAGACCGCTTCGTGACGTTCGAGCGCCAGATGTCGAAGCATCCTGTGGAAGGTTCCCGGCCATTCGAGTTGGGGCCGCGGACCAGTTTCTGGGTGGCGGCGGGTGTGGTCGCACATACGCTATGGACCAGCGCTGCGCCCGCCATGACCTATCGGCTGTATGCCGAGCAGTGGCACCTGACCCACACGGTGACGACCGGCATATTCGCCATCTATCCGGTCTTCGTCGTGACCGTCCTGATTGCATTCGGCGACCTCTCCGACCATCTTGGCCGTCGAGCGACGATGTTGCTGGGGCTGGGCGCGTCGTTGCTCGGTGTGCTGCTGCTCGCCATTGCACCGAGCGTGTCGTGGCTGTTCGCCGGCCGCGCCCTGATGGGCATCGGCGTTGGCCTCAGCGCCGGCGCCTCGACGGCCGCGATGGTGGAGTTCGGCTCGCGGGGGCAGGGTAAGCGCGCCGCATCCGTTATGGCGACTGCACAAGCCTTCGGTTTCGCGGCGGCGCTGCTCGTAGGCGGTGCGCTGACGCAATACGCGCCATGGCCGCTGCATCTCAGCTTCTGGGTGCTGTTTGTCCTCATTGCGCTGCTATTCGCCGCGGCCTGGCTCTTGCCTCGTCACGCGGGTGTGCCAGTGGCTGGCAAGTGGCGCCCCAAGGCGCCGTCCATCCCCTGCGCCTTGCGGCCCGCGTTCGCAGTCGCAGCGCTCGCGGTGACTACCGCGTATACGCATGGCGTACTGATCCTGTCGCTCGGCGCCCAGGTAGCCCGCGACCTGGTGGGTTCCCCCAATGCCCTGGTCAACGGTGCCGCGCTGGCATTGTTCGCCGTCACGTCTGGTGTGTTCGGGATCGTCGCGCGTAGGCTACGCCCTGGCCTTTCCATGACCTTGGGCTCCATCGCGTCGGCGGCCGGCATGGCATTGCTCGCCCTGTCCACAGCTTGGCACGGACTGTGGATATTCCTGGCGGCCACGACGATGACGGGCATCGGCTATGCCCTGCTTTTTCTGGGTGGTCTCACCTTGATCAACGGCTTGACACATGCGCAGCACCGCGGCGGAGTGCTCTCGACCCTCTACCTGTTCGCCTATCTCTCGCTCGGCGTCGTCGCCCTTGGCCTTGGTGTCGTGGCGACGCACGAGGGACTGGGCCCGGCGGTCGATCTTGGCGCCGGCGTGATCGCCTTGCTCAGTCTCGCAACGATCGCGCTGCTCTTGATGCAACGAAAGGCGGGCGTTCTGGGCGAGCCTGCATCCCACTGAACCTGCAATCCCGACGCTCCCCGAAAGCGCAGGTCCCGACCTTCGCTCCGCGAGCATCTCGAATCTCGACAAAGGAAATCAACCATGACCTCCGACCCGATCAGGCTCTACCACTCAGCTTCCTCGCCCAACTCGCGGCGCGTGCGCATCTTCCTCGCCGAGAAGGGGTTGTCAATACCACTCGTTCCCGTCGATCTAAGCAAGGGCGAGCAGCATTTCGAGCCATATCGGGCGATCAACCCTCGCCGGGTCGTGCCCACGTTGGTGCTGGAGGACGGCACGGCTATCGGCGAAGTGCCGGCGATCTGCAGGTACATCGAAGAATTCCACCCGGAAACACCCCTGCTCGGTGACACGGCAAAGGAGAAGGCGCTGGTGGCGATGTGGGAGCGGCGCGCCGAACTGGAAGGCTTCGCCACGGTCATGGAGGCCATCCGCAATGCCGCGCCAGGTCTCAAAGGCCGCGCGATCGCTGGCCCCCACGACTATGAGCAGATTCCTGAGCTGGCGGAGCGCAGCAAGCTGCGGGTGGAGAATTTCTTCGCCGATCTCGATGCCCGCCTGGAACAAGTCCCATTCGTGGCCGGTGATCGCTTCTCCGTCGCGGACATCACTGCGATGGTGGCGGTGGATTTCGCCGCCAAGGCGATCGACTTCGTCATCCCGGAAGAGCACGCTTCACTGCGGCGCTGGTACGACGTGGTATCGAAGCGCCCCAGCGCGTCAGCATAGATCACGACAAAGCCCCTTTGTCGCAAAAGCCTGGCCCAGCCAGCATCCCCCTCCGCAACCTCATTTTGGTCTGGGAAGCGGGGCTTTCCGGAGCCGGGGAAGAGGGGAAAGAGGGGGGGAGCGGGGCCGGTATCCCGACGCGTCAATCCAAAGGAGAGTGTTCATGTCAAGCAACGCCACCGCTGCAACCCGGTCCGTCAAGGTTCCGGATGCCAATCATCCGATCGTCATCGAGCCCAACCCGTCTCGCGTGGTGGTCACGCTAGCCGGCCACGTCATCGCTGATACACGCGACGCGTTGACGCTTCGCGAGGCCCGCTACCCAGCCGTCCTGTATATCCCGAGGAAGGATGTGGACATGACGCTGCTCAAACGGTCCGACCACACCACCTATTGTCCCTACAAGGGCGACTGCGCGTACTTCTCGATTCCGTCCGGCGGCGAGCGGTCCGTCAATGCGGTCTGGACTTACGAGGACCCATACGCGGCTGTCGCGCCGATCAAGGATCACCTCGCTTTCTACACTGACCGGATCGATGCAATCGAGGAACGCGCGAACGGCGCGGCGCAATCCTGACCGCAGATTCCCCTGCATGGCAGCGCAGGGGGGCAATGACGGAAAAAACCGCGTCGTAACGCTCGATTGGCAGATTCCAGGCCTGTCAGCCGTCAGGGGAGATATCCGATGCTCTACGAAATCCGAACTTACACCTTCAAGCCGCTACGCGGCGCCGATTGGCTCGCTTCGTACAAGAGCGAGGGGCTGGCGCTTCAGCTGGAGTTCCTCGGCGACCTGATTGGCTTCTTCACGACTGAAATCGGCGATATCAGCCAGATCGCTCATATCTGGGCCTACAAAGGCCTTGACGATCGGCTTGAGCGTCGGGACAGGATGGCTGCCGACGGCCGCTGGCAGGAATTCGGTCGCAAGGTGAAGGCGCTGGACATCCTGGTGAGCATGGAGTCGCGGATCATGCGCCCGACGGATTTCTCACCGCTGAAGTAGGCGCAAGCACGAAGCAGCCGCAGTGCCATACCGCCCGCCTGAAAGCACGAGCACCGCGAAGCGGGCGACGAACAGTTCGCATCACCCCCTTCGAGGAAAACCTTGCTCCGGTTGGGACTTTCAAATGCACCGGCGTGGGACCCAAGCCCATGCCATCAACGGCGATGGTGAATACGATGTCTACCCCCCTTTTCGATGATCTTCCTGCACCGCTCACGAGCGTGCAAACGCGGCCTCTGTTCGTCATGCACCTGGACGTCAAGTCGATCGTCATCGTCGGCGACACGCCGGGCCCGTTTCGACGCGTCGGCATCGTGTCGTCGGGAACGTTCGCCGGCGAGCGAGTGTCGGGCCAGGTGCTGGACGGCGGGAGCGACTGGCAAACCGTGCGCAGCGACGGGAGCACCCTGCTCGACGTGCGCCTGATCCTCCAGACCGACGACGGCACCAACGTCACTATGTCTTACCGCGGCATTCGCCACGGCGCCACTGAGGTCATACGGCGACTGGAGAAAGGCGAAGAAGTCGACCCGGCAAGCTACTACTTCCGGATCAACCCGATGTTCGAGGCGCCGGCCGGGAAGTATGCGTGGTTGAACCAGGTCATCGCGGTCGGTGTGGGCCATCGGTTCGTGTACGGACCCGTCTACAGCGTGTTTGAAATCCTATGAGCAATGGACGGGCGCTGCCCCGGTCCCACAGGGGAAGCAGAAGATGACAGCAAAGAACACGCCCCCCGCCACAGCCCCCGCGTATACGCTAAGGGACATCCAGACGTTCGTCGGCTACGACGGCTACGGCCTCGAAGCCGACGTCTACCTCGCCAAGCGGAAGGTGGCCTCGATCTACGACGCCGCCGACGGCAGCCCGCTCCGGATTGAATACGCCGGGGGGAAGCAGAAGACGGCCCTCCGCAAGTTCGCCGCGCGCTGGTACACGGAGTCGGGCGTGGAAGCCGACCACGAGGCCATCCGCGCAGAGGTGCTGGCGAAGCACGGCAAGGTCACCAACTGCCGCCCGGACGCGCAAGGGAAGCTCGAGTCGTGGGTCAACGCCGAGATCGACCGCATTCCACCGCGCCTCTGGAACCCCAGCCGCTCAGCCCGATGTCAACCGGGAAAACCCGCGAGCGACGGAGTCTGTTAGCGCAAATGCGGCGCACCAGGCGCGGCATCTACCAACTTCCTTGGATCGCCGCAGTCGGCGGACAACAAGGCTCGATCACTCCGGGTGGGACGTCAAACGGTCATCCGCTCATGGAAGATCTCACTCAAGTCAAGAATGACTGGTAAGGCGCCGCGCCTGATGGGGGACGGTATGTACGCAGCCGGATTGCCTGCGCGTGGCCCCGACCTCTACGTCCCGAATTCCTATCGCCTGTTCGACATTGATTTGCATACCTTGCAGTCCTATGCGACGACCCAGTCGAGGCCAGCAATCGGCCCACCGGCTTGCTGCATGCGACCGCCTGCAACCAGACCGCCAAAATCCACTGCCGCGTAGCCAAATTCCTTGACAAGACCGCTCACCACCGCCTTTGCGTCCTTGTCGTCACCGGAGACGAAGATGACGCGCTTTCCGTCATGAAACTTCGGGCCCTTGTCGTAGTGCTCCATGCGGATAGCATTGAACGCCTTGACGATGCGAGCCCCTGGCGCGTGTGCCGCGACGATCTCGCTGGCGCCCGTGCCCCCCAAGTCCGCCAGAACGAGCTCAGGCTCGAGTTGCGTAAAAGGGTTGGTGGTATCCACCAAAATGCGACCTGCCCAATCGGGCAGCCCATCCAGGGCCGACGGGACTTGAAGCCATGGAACGGCGAGCATGACCAGCTCGAGCCGGGCCGCCTCCTGGACCGTATCTGCCGACGCGTTCGGACCGAGTCCGGCCACGATATCGCTCAAAGCCTGCGGCCCACGACGAGCGCTCAAGACAACCTCATGTCCTGCTTGAATGGCACTCCTGGCGATGGACTGCGCTACAGCACCTGCTCCAATAAAACCAATCTTCATTTCGACACCTCAGTGGCAACGTAAGTCAACGAAGCCATGCTCGTCCAGGAGCACGACACTTGGGAGAACAGCCAGGTCAATTCGATGAGCGCAAGTCGAGCAGCACCTTGCCACCCTTGATTGCATGAGCGACGGCCTTTTGGTAGTCCGCGAGCGGATAGACGGCAGCCACAGGCAGGTCAAGCTCGCCGCGAGCCATCAATTCGGCGGACTCCTTGATTGCGTCCATGATGTACGGCAGGTATTCGGGAAGGTCGATGTATATGCCGCGCACGACGATGCCGCGCAGATGCAGGTCCACGACCTTGAGCGGCGTGACCAGCTCGCCGCTTGTGAACGCATAGCTCACCAGCGTACCGTTTTGCGACAGCACGTCGATCAGGCGCACCGCAGCCGAACCGCTCAGGCCGTCGATGGCCAGACGGACGTTGCCCGGACCGACCGCGGCCTTGGCTTTGTCGATGGCGCCCGGCTCATCGACGAGAACGACGTCCCCACCCGCTTCTTCCAGTTCCTTGACCAGTTCCGGACGACGTACGAAGTTGATGGTCCGCAGGCCACGCTTCTTCGCCAACGCGATCACCGTGCGGCCGATGCCGGAGTTGGCCGCGTTTTGCACGATCCAGTCGCCTTCCTTGAGGTCAACGAAGCGCCCGAGCAGAAGTACGGCCGTGGGAGGATTGATGCGCAGCATGGCCAGTTGACGTGGATCGACGTTGGCAGGCAGCGCGATCAACCCCTTGGCCGGGATCACCAGGCGCTCGCGCCAGGTCAACGCATAAAGCGGGGGCAACACGCGGTCGCCGACCTTCACGTTGGAGACATTCGAGCCTACCTGCAGAACTCGCCCGACGCCTTCGTTGCCCACGATCGAGGGCAGTGGAGTCGAGTAGGCGAAGCGATTGGTGATGACGGCCAGGTCATTGCCGTTGATGGGGGCATACTCCATCGCGATCAGGACTTCATCCGGGCCGGGGTTTTCCGGCTCCGGAAGGTCAACGAGTTTCAGCGTCTCGACGGGGTCGCCGAAAGCGGTGTTGTGGATAGCACGCATGGCTTGCGTCCTTTCATAAGATGCTTGGCTGGGAAGCCGAGAGGCGATACGTCGGCACTCGGGGCTCATTTCGAAATCGTGCAAAAACCGGGGTGAACGCTACCAAGCCGCCCCTCGCGACGAGGAGCGCCTCACATTGCGCAGGACGGGTAGCGCTAGAACGCGAGCAGCACCATGCCGTTCCTTCCCCTGTGGTACGCATGTTCGAGCGCTCCCAGGTAGTCGCTCGCCTGATATCGTTCCGCTACGGGGAAAAGGCTCGGGAAGTTGCGGGCGAGCTCGAGCGCCTTGGCCACGTCTGCATCGTGCACCGCCGCAGGTTCGAATTGCCAACTGAACAACGACACACCCTTGATGGTCAGCGCGCGAGGGGCGATGGAACGAATGTCCGTCGTAGCGCCGCCCAGGGAGCCGTAGCTAACGATCGTTCCACCGCGAGCGAGGAAGCTCGCTACGTCGGGCAATAGCGCGCCGCCGACGCCATCGAACGCCACGTAGACTGGCTTGTTCGCAAGCGCATCGGGAAGCTCGTCCTTCCAGCCCTGGTTCTCCGTGGCAATGACAGAAAGGTTGGGGCGAGCAGCTTTAAGCGCTTGCGCGCTCGCCGCGGAGCCGACGAGCAGGATCGGATTGACGCCCACTTCGACGAGCAGATGAGTGAGCAGCTTTCCGACGGCGGAATTGGCAGCGGTCTGAATAACCGTGACATCTTCGCGCTTGTCTTCAGGCAACGCGTTGTGGCCAGCCCGCATCGCAAGGCGTGCAGTCAACGTGTTGACCAACATCTGCGCTGCGACCTCATCGCTCACTTCATCTGGCACGGGTATCAGCGACTGGACAGGCGCGGCGATCCTGGCGCTCCAGGCGCCGTTGACGGGGAAGAAGGCCACACGTGTGCCGACCTGAATCCGGTGTGAAGGGTCGATGTCAGCGGCCAGCGCTTCCACCACCCCTACACCTTCGATGCCGGGCACTCGACCTCCCCTCGGGATGAGCGGAGCCGCCCCGAAAGCGGGGGAAGCGGAGATGCCCAGCAAGTCGCCCGGATGAACCGGTGCGGTGGATACACGCACAAGCGCCGCTCCGCTCACAAGAGACGGGGCATCGGAAAATGCTTCCAGCGTGAGCACCTCGGCGGGCTCGCCATGGTTGGTGTGAACAATTCGCTGCATTACGGACTCCTTTCCGCAGGGATTTGTTTATTGGAGCGATCGCTCCGTTATGGCAGAATAGGGTCATCTCTACAGCATGTCAATTATTTTTGGAGCTATGACTACAAAAAAAGATACGCAACCCCGGCGCAGCCGCGGCAGGCCCTCGACCTTTGATCGTACGGAAGCGCTGAACCGAGCCATGAAGCTCTTCTGGGAGCAGGGATACGAAGGAACCACCTTCGACCAGTTGATCCAGGCCATGGGGATCAGCCCCTCGAGCTTCTATAACTCGTTCGGCAGCAAGGAGCAGCTCTACAAGGAAGCGACTGACGCATACCTGAGCATGTCCGAAGTCTGGTTCGCTGGCAGGCTGTTCGGCACGGCCGACACGCGAGAAGCATTCACGAAGCTTCTCGATGCCACCGTCTTGGAATTCACTCGAAACAGCCACCCATCGGGCTGCATGATCTCTCTGGCCGGCACTCACCTGCCCCCCGAACTCGCTTCTATTCGTGAGACGATGGCCGAGCACCGCGCAAATGCTGAAGAGATGATGGCGCAGCGGTTGCGCAAGGGGGTCGAAGACGGCGACTTACCGCCCGACACCAACGTGCCGGCACTTGCTGCCTTCTACAGCGCCGTGACCCGCGGAATGGCCGTCCAGGCACGAGACGGAGGCGGCCCGCAAAAGCTGAAGGCGATCGCAGACGTCGCCATGCAAGCATGGCCAGCGCAAAGCGGTCGGGTAAGATCTGCAAGGCCCCGGGGGACTCGCGTTGTCTGACCGGCCGTGCTGCACGGAGTGGTCCAGTACCGGCGCCCTCCGGCTTTCCGTGTAGTAGATACGCCGCCTTTGTTTCATCTCACCCCTCACTGCTCGCGCAGCCTTTAGAAGTGTGTTGCATCGACCGGTTGAATCCACAACCCGCTGCCGCCGCTCGACGCGGCGCGGCGCAAGCGGCAGCTTCCAAAGGCAAAGCAAACACTCAGGTGGCTCTTGTTATCGAAGCCGGCAAAGCGTGCGAGACCATCGCATGGTTATGTGGGATTGGAATCGAGGAAGACATAGAGCGCTGCGATCTTCTCATCACGAACGATGATCACATCCCAGCCCGTATAGTCGGGCGCTTCGCCGTGCGGGCCAGAACCCCAAGCCAGAAGACCGGCGTTGTGGAGAGTCTGAGGCTTACCGTGCGGTGTGTAGGCGAAGTGCGGGTGCGTCGCGCGTAGATCCCCTGCGAATTTGTCGAGAGCGTCGTGCCCAACGAATGCACCCGGAGGCACGTAGAGCACGCAGTCCTTGGTATAGAGCTCCTCGATTGCCGCGCGACGACGCGTTGCGTCGCCTTCACCGAAGACCTCCTGGAGGTTGCGATAAAGCAGTTCTTGGGTACGGTCATTCATAACACACTCCTTAATCAATGACTGCGGACCTTTGCGGTCGCATTGTGTGGAAATCTCTTGCATGTCCATTTCCTGTAGCAGCTGCTTCAGGAAGAGGCGGGATGTGGTGGCGCGCTACTGAGCGAGGGCCAAGGTCTTTGTGACGGCGGTGACGACTGCGGGTCGTGCCGAGATTTCGCCATACCAACGAGTAACAAACGGAAACTTGTCAAGGGATGCATCGATTGCCTGATGGCGCCAGACCCACCCGAAATGAGCAATGTCCGCGATGCTGTATGCGTCACCAGCAACGTACGGGTGATGTTCGAGGCCGGAATTGAGCAGGCCTAGCACCCGGTCGACCTCCGCTAGAGCGCGTGCTTGGGCATCAGGTTGTGGTGACCGCTGCATGGCGGCCAAAAATGCCTGAAGGAATGCAGGACTCAGGCCGGACGCGTGGAAGAAAAGTTGTTCGAAGACCTTGCCGCGGCGGGCACCCTCCTTCGGAAGAAGTTGCCCGGTCTTCTCAGCAAGGTAGACCAGGATTGCGGCGGATTCGCTAAGTATCACATCGCCCTCTCCAGGCTTGGAGGAACGATCGATAAGAACCGGGACTTTCGCGTTGGGATTCATCGCCATGAATGCATCGGCCTTCTGTTCACCCTGACGCAAATTGACCGGGACGAGCCGATAATCGAGCCGCATTTCTTCTAGCGCGATAGGGACTTTGACGCTGTTGGGCGTGGCGAATGCGAGAACTTCAAGCATGACAATCTCCTACTTCCTACTATTAGTCTCGGCTGGAGGGACCTGCGCCGCTCCAGCTGATGTGTCAGGACCGGCGGCCATCGAGGCTTGCACGACCACCGCCGAAAGCGATCACGTGCAGCAGACCGCCAGCCATCGGATGTCCTTTGTGTTTGATCGTCTATGGCGACGTTCGGGGTGTGTCGAATTGGGTGGCCGGTTTGAACGCACCCGGCCACGCAACAGGTTCTCGTCAGATCTGAGCCTGTCCGCCGTCGACGAAGAGTTCGGTGCCGGCGATGAAGCTCGCGTCGGAGGACGCGAGGAAGACGGCGGCGCCAGCAACCTCCTCGGGGTCTCCTACACGCCCGAGCGGGATGGTGGAGGCCATGTAGTCGAGCAGGCCCTGTTGTTGCGCGGCATCGGGGCCAGCAAGGTCGACGAGGCCAGGCGTCTTGATCGGACCCGGGCTGATGACATTGACGCGGATGCCGCGAGACTTGAGATCCAGCGTCCAGCTTCGTGCAAAGTTGCGCACTGCGGCCTTCGAGGCGCTGTAAACGCTGAATGCGGGTGTGCCTTTAATGCTGACGTTGGAGGCGGTCAGGATCACTGAGGCACCGTCGACCAGCAGCGGCAGTGCCTTTTGCAACGTGAAGAGCACGCCCTTCACGTTGCGACCGAACGTGTCGTCATACTGCTCTTCGGTAATTGACCCCAAGGGCAACATCGAGCCGCCGCCGGCATTGACGAACAGCACGTCGATGCGACCTGCCTCTGCCTTCACGCGCTCGTAGAGGCGATTGAGATCGCTGAGATTGGCGGAATCCGCCTGGATACCAGTAGCCTTCGGCCCAATCGCCGCAACGGCGGCGTCAAGTTCTGCTTGGCGACGGCCGGACACAAAGACCTGCGCGCCTTCCGTTGCGAAACGCTTGGCGGTGGCGAGGCCGATGCCGGTCGTGCCGCCGGTCACGACGGCGATCTTTCCTTCGAGTCTGCGTACCATGATCTATCTCCTGGGTGGTGTGGTGCGACGAGACAAATCTATGGCGTCATGCTAATTTTCGAAATGGAAATGAATGAAAACCATCGTTGCAGGATTGTCGATGTCAAAACTGCCGGATTTCGAAGGGCTCGCGATGTTCGCGAAGGTTGCCGAAGAAGGTTCGTTCGCTGCGGCGGCAACAGCCATGGGTGTCTCGGTCGCCACGGTCTCTCGGGCCGTTACCCGTCTTGAAGAGCGGCTGGGAGGTCGACTGTTCAACCGCACCTCCCGACGACTTGCACTCACGGACTATGGCCACACGCTTGCCGAGCGAGCGGCGAGAATCTACGCGGAGGCTGAGGAAGCGGAGGATTTCGCACGTGAGACGTCAAGTCGACCGCGTGGTCTCGTCAAGCTCGCGGCGCCGCTCTCCTTTGGTGCTCGCTGGGTGGCTCCGTTGTTACCCGAATTCTTTCGGACCTATCCGGATATTTCCGTCGATCTGCATCTCACGGACGCACATACCGATCTGATTGGCGATGGCTTTGACGCCGCCCTGCGCATCGCCATCATGGAAGACTCGTCACTTGTCGCACGTCTCATTGCACCCGTGCGTCGATTTGTCGTGGCATCTCCAACCTATCTGTCTCGCTATGGTCGTCCTCAGCACCCGCATGATCTTGGCGCCCACCAGTGTCTTACCTACACCAACAGGAGTAAGCGCGACGTCTGGCGCTTTACCCATGAAAGTGGCGAGGAATGCACCGTCACGCCGACCGGAGCGTTGCGAGGAACGAGCGTGGAGGCATTACTGCCCACGGTCCTCGCTGGACTTGCCATCACCGAGCTTCCTGAGTTTGTCGCGACGCAGTATTTCCGGGACAAGCAGCTCGAGCCCGTTTTGACCGATTGGCGCTTGCCTGAAGGTGGTTTGTATTTCGTCACACCCACTGCCCGCGCACGGCCCGCGAAGGTTAGTGCGTTGGCCGATTTCTTCATCTCCAAACTCACTGCGGCGGAGTGGAGCGCAGAGACGCTTTTGGATTGGAAATCATCTAGCCACCGCAGAGGGTGGCCGTGAGGACGGGTTCTCCGCGATGTCCAGCGTGAAGGTCTGGTACCACGCGTTGCTGGCGCGAATAGCATCGTCACTGTTGTACGCACGTTCATACACCGCGTGGTTCGCGCCCTCAGACGCGATACCCGTAGAGTGTGCCGCCGGCTTCGCGCGCGTTGTCCAGCGGGTCGCCCGCAAGTTCGCTGCAGGCGTTGCCTTTCGGCTGAACTGCGCCGACAGGCGGTGCGCCCGGGTGGTCATTGACCGTGGCCAAGGCAAGGTTGGCGGCAGCGGAGAAAGCGGCGGCTGCAATCGCCCGAATAAGCATGCGTGTGCGGATCATCTGAACCCCCTTAGTTGAGTAGGAAACATGCAAAACGCAAGTTTCATGAGCAGTTGGCCAGCGGCTGCACGAATACTTGCAAGCGCTGGTCGACGTCCTCGGGCATGCGCGGCCGGTTGAGCGGGCTGGCCAATGCCCTGGTATCTAACGGTCCCAGCGGGTCCGCAGAAATCCAAGCAGGCTGATGGTCGCTGCCACGGCAATGCTGACGGCCACCAGTACGAAAGCGGTATGCAGGCTCGCGTAGCCCTGCAGGACCAGCACCGTGGCAGCCAGCGCAAATACGAAGCGCACCACGCTTGCGATCATCGGCCAAAGGATGCGTTGTGCCCCCTGACCTGCAAAGTAGAGCTCGAAGATCACGCCGATCACCGCGTAGAAAGGCGCTACCACATGCAGGTATCCTGCGCCGACCGCCATAACGCTGCTGTCGCTGGTAAACAGGCCTAGCCACAGTTGCGGGAAGAGCGAGACAACGAGCCCGACTATGCCAACCACGCCGGCAACGAACAGTACGTTCACCATCGCCACGCGCCGGGCACGCGCCACGTTGCCCGCGCCCAGGTTCGTGCCCACCAGCGTGATGGCCGCGGTTCCGAATCCGAACATCACCGGCACCAGCAGCATGTCGAGGCGGGAGGCAATGCCGTAACCGGCGATGGCGGCGACGCTCACGGCGCCGGCCGCAGCGGTCAGCGCGGTGACTGACATGGCCGACATGACGGCGTTGATCGCCGACAGCAAGCCGACGCCGAGGATCGCGCTGAAATGCTTACGTTGTAGCGGATAGCGGCGCAGGCGCAGCGTCGACGAGGGCGAACGCATGTAGACGACCACCACGCTCAGCGCGGCGATATTGCACAGCACTTGGGCGACGCCGGCGCCCGCCACCCCCATGCGCGGCGCGTTCAGCCAGCCGTTAATCAGCACCGGTGACAGTATCAGGCCGGCGACCGCACCGCCCAGGATGATCACCGCCGGCACCTTCACGTTGCCGGCTCCGCGCAGCGCCGCCTGCAGGAGCAACAGTATCCAGAACGGGATCGCACCTCCGAACAGGAGGTTAGAGTAGAGCACCGCCTGGTCCAGCGATGGCCCGCTGCCGCCAAGGCTGCGGTACAGAGCCGGGCCGGCCAGCACCACGACCAAGGAGAACAGTCCGCCTGCCGTGGCGGCGATGACCACCGCATGCCAAGCCAGGCTTTCCGCCTCGTCCTGGCGGCGGGCGCCGGTGGCGCGGGCGATGGCCGAGGACACGCCGCCGCCGATGCCGGCACTGGCTACCGTGGTCATCAGTACCGCGACGGGAACCACGAGCGATGCTGCGGCGATCGCCTCCAGGCCCAGTGAGCTGACAAAATAGGTCTCGGCGACACTGAGCAAGGTCGTCATGAACAGCACGACGACTGTCGGCAAGGCAAGGCGGATCAATGCTGACAACAACGGACCGTGGAGCAGTTTGTTGGCCGGAAGGTTGTCAGGAGGCGGAGAAATCTTCTCGGCCTGACTAGCAAGAGTAGCGGACATGAGTTTTGGTATGCCAAGAAGAAGAGACCGCCCGACAATGGCCGGGCGATGACAGTGCCATATGCAAGCGCTGATGCGCGCCTACGCGCGGATGATCGGCAGGACCGGGATCACTTCCGTGTATCCGGCCGATGAGCTGGGGCTGCGTTCGGCCCAGTTCAAAGCCTCTTCCAGCGTCTCGACATTGATCACCACAAAGCCGCCAAACAGTGCGTGCCCTTCCGGGGATGGGCCATCCTGGACTTGGCGCTGGCCGTCCCGCACCCGCACGGTGCTGGCGTTGCGCGGATCGAGTTGCGTGCCGGCCCGCATGACGCCGGCGGCCGCCATGGCGCCCATATACTGTTTCCACGCGAGCGAGACTTGCTGCCCTTTGAGCGGATCGGCGTGGATTTCATCGACGTTCGGTGCCTGTTGAAAAGCGAGAAAGAATTCCATCATTGCTTCCTTTTAAAAGGGAGGATCCGGCAGGCGTGAACGCGGCCGCGTGGCGGCGAGCGAATTCGGCGGCGGAAATCGGGGCACGGCCGACTAACTGCTCGAAGGTGTCGCTCATGCGGTCGTAGCGGTTGTCGCGATGTAGCTGGGCCATGACGACCAGGTGTGCGATCAGATGCGCCGGCTGTTGGAACTCCTGGAGCTTGGCCTCCCAGATCTGCGGTGGGACGTTGACGTATTGGATGGTGCGGCCCAGAGCGTCGCTGAACTCCTGTGCGATCTCGGCCATCGTCAGCGACTGCGGGCCGGTCAATTCGTAGATCTTGCCGACATGCGGCGCTGGGTTGCCCAGCACAGCAGCGGCGGCAGCCCCCACGTCGGAGGCGGCGATCGGCGAGGTCTTGCCGTCGGCGAACGGCAGGCGGATCGCATTGTCGTCGCGGATGCCCCTGGCCGCCGGCAGGAACAAGCCTTCGAAGAATGCGGTTGGACGCAGGTAGACCACCGGCAGGCCGGACCAGCGCAGCATCTGCTCTGCGAGCCAGTGCTGCTGCTGCTGCGGGCTGCCGGTGGTCTCTGTCTCGCTCATCTGCGACAGCGTCATCTGCGACAGATTGACGAAGGCCTTCACACCCAGGCTTTTGGCTGTGACCGCGACGGTGGCGGCCGCTTCCAGGTATGTGGGCGTAACCGACATCGTGAAATACACCACGGAGCAGCCTCGCATGGCCGCGTGCACGGTAACGATGTCGAGCATGTCGGCGACCACGACTTCGGCGCCCAGGTCACGCAGCATGTCGGCACGCGCGTCCAGCTTGCGCACCATGGCGCGTACGCGATGGCCTTGCTCCAGCAGGATGGCGATAGCCGCGCGCGCGGTCGAGCCGACGCTGCCGGCGGCGCCGGTGACGAGGATGGTTTCTTGGGACATGATTCTCTTCCTTGTATCAATGATCAAAATGAAGCCGGTGTAGCTGATGTTGTCGGCACCCGCCGGCGCCGCCTCGACCAGGCAACCTTGGCGCTCAGAGGCGGCGACACGGCGGACTGGCCGCACCCGGTCGACGCTGCGACGCCTGGCGCAGTCGCTGCCCGGGGAATAGGGTAAAATTCAGTATGTGGAAAAATACATAGTGCCACGCCTTTTTGACTATGTCAAAAAAAACATAGTCATTCCGCGTGCGCGCTGATGCACAATCAAGGAGCAATGCGAGTGAGTGATCTGAAGGAAGCCAAGGCAAGCAAGGAAAAGCCGCTGAAGCATGTTCTTCTTGCCGGGATACATAGCCAGCCGCGTTCCGGCTATGAACTGACCAAATGGCTGCAGATGGCGGGCCAGCATTGCTGGTCGGTTGAGCACAGCTCGGTGTACCCGGCCTTGCGAGAACTGGAGACGGATGGACTCATCAAATCGGAGCGCTTGCCGGGAACGCGCGGGCCGGAACGCTCGATCTACAGCATGACCGTTGCCGGACGCGAGAAGCTGACGGCTTGGGTGGCGAAGGGCTCACCGCGCCCGGCCATCAAGGACGAACAGATACTGCGGGTGTTGTGCTTCGATTTGCTGCCGCGCGAGATGGCGTTGCAGCAGATCCGCGAGGTGCGTGCGGACCACCAGGCCCAGCTTGAGTTCTTTCTCGCAAGGCAGGCCGTGCTGACCGAGCAGCAGCTTGGACCGCTGTTGGTGACACGCCGCGGCGTGCTGGCGGAACAGGCCTATATCGCGTGGTGTGACGAGGTGGCGGAAATGATTGCTCGCAGGCTGGCCTGATGCCCGGCCGAATTCAGGCCGGGCGAACGGCTTTGTGTGCATATACATAGAGATGCCTTTTTTGAAGAATCACAACGATGGGAATATGAGTGATTTCCAAACTTCACGTGTGAATCTCGGCCGCCTCCCGAGCAAGCTTTGCTCGAGTCAGGCAGCGGCGGTGTAACTGGGAATACGCAATCGCCCAAAGGACACGCGATGCGCTGTGGAATACCCGGGAGATCGACGCATACTGCATCGGTTGCCCGTTCGCCCAGGGCTGCTACGACTTCGTCCCAGGCGATCGCTGCGTCCAGAAACCCGTGAATGAAAACAAGAGTCGGTTGGAGCCCTTGGGCACCGGCAGGCGCAACAATGATTTGCTTATCCGAATTCATTGCAATTCCCTATTTGTTAGTTCACGAGCTTCTGCGCGAGATCAGGCAGCTGATTGCAGTGAGGGGTAGTCCGTGTAGCCGGTTTCGCCATCACCGTAGTAGGTCGCGGGATCAGGCGTGTTCAGCGGCGCGCCCAGTTCAAAACGGCGCGGTAGGTCGGGGTTCGCGATGAATAGCTGGCCCCAGGCGACGGCATCGGCCTCACCCGCGTCGAGTACCTGTTGTGCGGTCTCCTTCGTGAATTTCTCGTTTGCGATGAGCGGCCCGCCGAATGCTGCCTTCAGTTGTGGGCCGAGACGGCTCCCACTGAGCGGTTCACGCGCAACAATGAACGCGATCTTGCGCTTGCCGAGTTCGCGCGCGACATAGCCGAAGGTTGCGGCGGGATCGGAATCGCCCATCGAGTGCACTTCGCCATGTGGCGAGAGGTGCGTGCCGACACGGTTTGCTCCCCATACGGAGATGCACGCGTCAGTGACTTCAAGAAGCAGGCGTGCCCGGTTTTCAATTGATCCGCCGTAGGCGTCGGTACGGTGATTCGTGCCGTCCCGCAGGAACTGGTCGAGCAGGTAGCCGTTTGCGCCGTGAAGCTCGACGCCGTCGAAGCCGGCGGCCTTCGCGTTTTCAGCGCCCTTGCGATAGGCCTCGACGAGGCCGGCAATTTCCGACAAATCGAGAGCGCGCGGCGTAACGTACGGCCGCTTTGGACGCACGAGGCTCACGTGACCAAGCGCTGCGACCGCGCTCGGCGCGACCGGCAATTCGCCGTTCAGAAACACTGGGTCGGAAATACGGCCAACGTGCCAGAGTTGCATGAAAATCCTGCCGCCTGCTGCATGAACGGCTTCGCTGACGAGCTTCCATCCTTCGACCTGTTCCTCTGACCAGATGCCCGGTGTCGCTGCATAGCCAACACCTTGAGGCGTCACTGACGTGGCCTCGCTGATGATCATGCCGGCCGAAGCACGTTCCGCGTAGTACTTTGCCATCAGCGTATTGGGTACACGAATGTCACCGGCACGCTGACGGGTCAGCGGCGCCATGAGAATGCGATTTGGCAACGTGAGGTCGCCAATCTGGATGGGGTCAAAAAGTGTAGGCATACAAGTTCTCCGTTTTCCTGACGGGCATAGGCCCGAATCTGAGTCGTACTTTCGATTGCTGAATGGATCACCATGTCGGCGCGGCGTCTGCAATTTGCGCGATTCCACGGCCGAACGAAAAGCTCTCATTTGGTACAGGGGCGAGTGCGTCGAATACGTCGTCGGGGGAAATGCCCCCATCGCTTTCGAGCAAGCGCGGAATACGCACAATTTCATGCGCGGTAGCGGCAGCTGCCTGCCGGAGAACGACGTCTTTGACCTCTTGCCTGTCTTTGTCGGTGAAACGATGCGTCGCTGCGGCGTGCGCAGTCGCATTGGCGGTCGCAAGGGTTACAACTGCGATGAATGAAGCGAGTGTTTTCTGTATGCACATGTGCATCTCCCATTCACTCGGCCGGAACCGGAACAACCGCCGAGATCTTCCAGCCGGATGGCGTCCTAATCACAAACTCGTTGATCAGAAACGTCGCCGTCTTGGCGGGTTGGCCGGCTGCTCCGAGTGTGATGCGAGTAGGTGCATAGATCTGCACCGTGTCGCCGTTCAAGGGGATGATGCTTATGGCGCTCTGGTCCGGTTCAAACCGCCACGTGCCCGTGAAGGTCTTGCGGAAGTGCTCCATGACGGCATCCCTGCCCCAGAAGCGATATGCGCGAGCCACGAACGATACTGGGTCCGGTTGACCTGGAACAGCGTGCGCCAGCATGCCGTCCAGGGCGTCGATGTCATGGGCCGTTTCGGCGTCGGCCTGACGCAGGAACAAGTCATGAATCTCCTGCGTATCGGTTGCGGTAACTTCGGCAGCGTGCGCGGAAGTCACGGCAGTCAGTAACGAAAAGGAAAATGCAGAAAGGAGGTTGTGACGCACGAACGAAGTTCGATTACGCATGATAGATAGTCTCATATGCCCGTATACGCGATTTTTTTGCGGCGAGAGAACGGGATACTCTAGCCGCATGTCGCTGGGACGTCAGTGGCAGATGTGGCGCCCTTGACCTCAGGAAGTCTCTTGATCGATGGTCAACTCCAGTTGCGCGATCCGAGCCATCAATCGCCGCATCGCCAACGCGTCCTCCTTACCAAACTCCTTTTCAAAGCGTGTTTGCGCCTTCATCCATGATGGCTTGCTTTGCGCCTCTGTTTTGGCGCCTAGGGTAGACAACGCTACTTCACGCTCCCGGCGGTCTTCGCGCCCAACTTGTATCGTGATCAGTCCGTCGCGCTCGAGCGGGCGAAGGTTGTGTCCCATCGTTGCCCGATCCATTGACAACAGGTCGGCAAGCGCGGCCATTGTCGTGGGCCCGCGGGCGGCAAGGAGGCTCAAGATCGTGTATTGCGTGGTCCGCAAACCGGTTTCCGCCATGCAGGCATCATAAAAGCGAGTCAGGCGCCGCGCGGCTTTGCGCAGAGCAGTGTTGTTACATACACCAGGATTGGTTGCGAACCGAGACGCAGTCATGTTGGATCGAATGTTAGATAAGGCATTGGAAGCAACATTATGGGCATATGAGACTATGGTCAACTGATTTCAATGTGGCGAAGGGCTGATGAAGCATGGCCGGGCCCAGTGCCCGAATATGGCGCTGCCTCGACCCTGTCGGACAGAGCGCACAGGCGGCAGCTCTACTTCTGGAAAATGGCGACGTTTTCTGCAAGCCAGCGGGTCAAAGGCAAAGGAGCTTCTCCCGTCACCTCCTGGACAGTCGTGGTCGTTTCGCCCAGTGCTGAGTCGCGGAACACCTGGTCGAGACCGACAAGCAAATCTGCGACGAACGCCGGCAGCCCTTCTGCCAGCAGAAGCTCTCGCTGCTGCTCAAGGGTCCGCTCCCCGTAATTGACTTTGCGGCCCAGCAGTTTTGAAAGTTCGTCCGCAATTTCATGCATAGTCATGGCACGTGGGCCCGTGAGGTGATAGACCCGCTGAGACTCAGGTTCCACGTGCTCAAGCAAAGCGACGCGTGCCACTCTGGCGACGTCGCGCGTATCGAGAAAATTAATCCGCCCATTGCCAGCAGCACCTGCCCACGAGTCTATAGCGATATAAGCGGCGGACCGTTTGAGGACGTCCGCAAATGCAGATGGTCTCAATACAGTCGACGCGACAGATTGCATGGCTAGTACAACATCCCGCAAATAGGTTGAATAATTAATTGGCTCGGATATCATGGCGGGATGAGTCGAGGCCGCCA
>NZ_JBIUHC010000092.1:0-40034 GCF_044627735.1 Cupriavidus sp. CuC1
CAGGGGCGCGGCGCGCGCCGTCCCGCCACCGGCGCGGCAACGGTGGCGCTCAGCGACAGCACGAAGCGGTCGCAATGGCGGGCGAGGTCGCGGCAGGCGGCCTCGCGCACCTGCTGCGCCATCAGGCGCGGCGAGGGGGCGCTCTCATTGCGTTGCTGCCACAGCGAGCGGACCAGTTCAAAGCTATAGCTGCCGGCGTTCAATTGCTCGACGCAGTCGCCGACCGCGTTGGCGCTGTCGGTGAGCGAGCGCAGCATGCCGTCGGCGCCGCCGGGGCTGGCCGCGCGGGTGGCTTCGCTGTCGTCCTGTGCGGGCATGGCGCGGCGCGCGGCTTCCGCGTCGGCGAACACCGAGCCGCGGCGCGGCGTCTGGAAGGCGCGCTCGACCAGGGCCGCGCCGTTGGCGAGCTCAAGGTGCTCGGGCACGCGCTGGCCGGTGGAGGCGTAGTACACCGGCAGGCGGTGACGGATCACCACGTCGAGCACGGAGCCCAGGTGGGTGGCCTCATCCAGCTTGCTGACGATGCAGCCGTCGATGCCGCCATCGGGCGTGGCATCGTGGCGGTAGGCGTGGACGACCTCGTTGAGGGTGTCGCCATGGCTGGCGCCATTGAGCAGCAGGATGCGCTGCACCGGGGCCTGCACGCCGGCCAGCATGGCGATCTGCTCGGACAGGTTGCGGTCGCGCTGGCTCATGCCCACGGTGTCGATGATCACCAGGTGCTTCTCGGTCAGCGCCGCCAGCGCGAAGCGCAGGTCGGCCGCGTCCTTGACCGCGTGCACGGGCACGCCAAGGATGTCGCCGTAGATGCGCAACTGCTCGTGCGCGCCGATCCGGAAAGTGTCGGTGGTCAGCAGAGCCAGGCGTTCCGGGCCGTGCTTGAGCACGAAGCGCGCGGCGAGCTTGGCGGTGGTGGTGGTCTTGCCCACGCCGGTGGGGCCGACCAGCGCTAGTACGCCGCCCTGGGCGAACAGCGCATCTTCGTCATTCAGCACCGGCACCTTGCGCGCGATTTCCTGGCGGATCCAAGTCATGGCGGCCGGCCGGTCATGGCCCAGCGGCAAGTGACCCAGCAGCGAACGGGCAAGCTGCCCGGAGAAGCCAGCGGTCACTAACCAGGTGAACAGCGAGTCGCGCAGCGGGTCGCCGCCCATCGACGGCAGGCTGTGCGTGCCCACGCCGGAGAACTGCCGCTCCATCATGGCGCGCATGGTCTGCAGCTCACCGCGCAGGTCGCCAAGGGCGCCGTCGACAGCCACCACGGCGGGCGGCGGCGTGAAGACCGGCGCGCTGCTGGAAATGGCGCCGAGATCGGTGTCGCGCATCGCGACAATCTCCACGCCACCTTCGACGGTGCGGTTGGACAGCACCACGGCGTCCGGTCCCATTGCCTCGCGCACCTGGCGCAAGGCCTCGCGGCCATTGGCCGCCACGAATTTAGCTACGCTCATTATGCGAAACCCCTCACGCTGCGCCACCGATCATGGCGGTGATCCTGATATTTCGGTTGTCCGGCACCTCGGCATGCGAGAGCACCTTGAGTTGCGGCATGGTCCGGCGCAGGAAGCGCGCCAGCAACGGGCGCAGCGGATGCGGCACCAGCAGCACCGGATCCAGCCCCAGATGTTCTTGCCTGGTCACCGCGCCGTGCGTTTGCTGCAGCAGCGCGTCGGCCAGGCCCGGCTCGATGCCGCCGCCGTTAGTGAGCGCTTGCGACAGCACGCGTTCCAGGCCGGCGTCCAGGCCGATGACCTGGAGGTCAGCGCCGTTGGGGAACCACTGCTGGGTGATGGCGCGGCCCAGCGCCACGCGCACCAGCGAGGTAAGCTCGTTCGGATCACTGACCTTCGGCGCATGCTCGGCCACCACATCCAGCACGGTGCGCATGTCGCGGATCGGCACGCTTTCGTCCAGCAGGTTCTGCAGGATCTTCTGCAACGCGGTGAGCGTGATGATCTTGGGAACCAGGTCTTCGGTGAGCTTGGGAGATTCCTTGGCGATTCGGTCGAGCAGCGCCTGCACTTCCTGGCGGCCAAGCAACTCGGCCGCGTGCATGTGGATCAGGTGGTTGAGGTGAGTGGCCACTACCGTGCTGGCGTCCACCACCGTGTAGCCGTAGGTCTGGGCCTGTTCCTTGAGGCCGCCCTCGATCCACACCGCGGGCAGGCCGAAGGCCGGGTCCTGGCTGGGCGTGCCCGGCAGCGCGCCGGATACCTGGCCGGGGTTGATCGCCATCCACTGCCCGGGCGCGGCTTCGCCGCGTCCGATCTCCACGCCCTTGAGCGTGATGCGGTAAGCGTTGGGCTTGAGTTCCAGGTTGTCGCGGATATGCACCACCGGCACCAGGAAGCCAATCTCCTGCGCCACCTTCTTGCGGATGCTCTTGATGCGGCCGAGGAGCTCGCCGTTCTGCGCGCGGTCCACCAGCGGGATCAGGCGATAGCCCACTTCCATGCCGAGCGGATCGACCAGGGTGACGTCGTCCCAGCTGGCCTCGGTCGACTCGGGCGCCACCGTGGGGGTGCGTTCCTCGCGCTTCTTTTCTTGCGCCTGCGCCACGTCGCGGCGTGCCACATAGCGGCCGAACCACACCAGCGCGCCGGCGAAGGCCAGGAAGGCGAAGTGCGGCATGCCCGGGATGATGCCCATCATGCCGATGATGGCGCCGGTCAGGTACAGCACGCGCGGATTGGAGAACAGCTGGCCGGTCAGCTGCTGGCCCACATCCTGCTCGTTGGAGACCCGCGAGACGATCACACCGGCTGCGGTGGAGATCACCAGCGCCGGGATCTGCGCCACCAGGCCATCGCCGATGGTCAGCAGGGTGTAGTTGCGCACCGCGGTGGCGAAGTCCAGGTCATGCTGCACCATGCCTACCACCATGCCGGCACCAACGTTGATGAACATGATCATCAGGCCCGCCACGGCATCGCCGCGCACGAACTTGCTGGCACCGTCCATCGCGCCGTAGAAGTCCGATTCCTGCGAGACCTCGGCGCGGCGCTTCTTGGCGCCTTCTTCATTGATCAGGCCGGCGTTGAGGTCGGCGTCGATCGCCATCTGCTTGCCAGGCATGGCGTCGAGCATGAAGCGCGCGCCAACTTCGGCGATACGCCCCGCGCCCTTGGTGATGACCATGAAGTTGATCACCACCAGGATCGCGAACACCACGATGCCCACGGCAAAGTTGCCGCCGACCAGGAAGTGGCCGAAGGCCTCGATCACCTTGCCCGCGGCGTCCGGCCCGGTGTGCCCTTCCATCAGCACCACCCGGGTCGAGGCCACGTTGAGCGACAGCCGCAGCAGCGTGGTGAACAGCAGCACCGCCGGGAAGGCGGCGAAGTCCAGCGCCTTCTGCGTGTACATGCCCACCAGCAGCACCATGATCGACAGGGCGATGTTGAAGGTAAACAGCAGATCCAGGATGAAGGGCGGCAGCGGCAGGATCATCATGCCGAGGATCATGATGATCAGCAGCGGGCCGGCCAGGGCCTTCATCTGGCCGCCTGCCTGGCCCCCCGGCAGTTTGAACAGCGAGGTCAATGCGTTCATGCTTGGCTTTCCGGTACGGCTAACTCGTCAGGCACCAGCAGATCGGAGGGTGCCGCCGGATGCGGGCCGCTGCTGTGGTGCCAGTGCTTCAGTTGATAGACCCAGGCCAGGACTTCGGCCACGGAGGTGTACAGGCCGGCGGGAATTTCCCTGCCCAGCTCCACGTGACGGTGCAGCGCGCGCGCCAGCGGCGGCGCGCTGAGCAACGGCACGCCGTTCTCGACGGCAATCTCGCGAATGCGCGCGGCAATCGCGTCACTGCCCTTGGCGACCACGCGCGGCGCGCTCATGCGGCCTTCTTCGTAGCGCAGCGCCACGGCGAAGTGGGTCGGGTTGGTGACCACCACATCCGCCTTCGGCACCTCGGACATCATGCGGCGCTTGGCCATGGCACGCTGCTGCTGGCGGATGCGCGACTTGATGTGCGGGTCGCCTTCGCTGTCCTTGTGCTCCTGCTTGACCTCTTCCTTGGTCATGCGCAGCTTCTTGTAGAAGGTCCAGTACTGCCAGGGCACGTCGAGCGCCGCCACCAGCACCAGCGACCCCGCCACCATCGCGGAGCAGCTCAGCACCATCTCCAGCATGTGCAGCAGCGCCTCGTGGATCGGCGCGCTCATCAGCGCGATGGCCTCGGGCAACCGCCGCCACAACACCCAGCCGGCCACGCTGCCAACCAGCAACGCCTTGGCGATGGCCTTGGTCAGCTCCACCAGCGATTGCGAGGAGAACAGCCGGCCCAGTCCCTTGAGCGGCGAGAGGCGCGAAAAATCCGGGGCGAAGGACTTGGCGGAGAACATCCAGCCACCCAGCAGCATGGGGCCGGCCAGCGCTGCGGCGCCAAAGAACAGCAGCAGCGGCAGGAAGGCCAGCAGGCCCTCCCAGACCGCGATGCCAAAGCGCGACATCATGCGCGACGTGTCAAAGGCAATCGCCGGCTCGAAGGCGAGGCTGGCGTGCAACACGGCATCGAGCTTGCTGGCAAGCGTGCCGCCCAGCGTCCACAGGCCCACTACGCCGCTCATCAGCATGATCAGCGTGGCGAGCTCGCGCGAACGCACGACCTGCCCCTCTTCGCGCGCCTTCTCCAGGCGCCGCGCTGAGGCGGGTTCGGTTTTCTCGAGATCGCTTTCTTCGGACATGGCCGCTCCGTTACGAAGCGGCATGCGGCCGTTCGTCAGCGATGATTATCGAAGGGGGGGCTGGCCGGCATTAGGGGGAATAGGGAGGGGAATAGGGTGTTGTTTGGGGGATGGGGGGACAGGGGGGAGGGTCGGAAGTTGGTGGCCGCTGACGCGGGGGGTCTCTTGTGGGCGGGGTTTTTGCTCTTCTAGCTGCTGGCGCGGCTGTACGGTGTTGGCCGTTTTGGAACGTGTGAGATGTCACTTTTCTTTACTCGCGGCTCGTAAAGAAAAGTAACCAAAAGAAAGCGATCCTTGCAGGAGGCTGGCGTGGCGTCATTGGGGACCCCAATGGTTTCGTCGTACGGCCCTGGGTGCTAATGGACTCGTGCCGTTACCAGTTTAGATCACCACGACCCTGCCCATGCCAAGAGATTCGTGGTGGTCCCCCCGGTAGCGGCCACCACGAATTTCAAGCCGTCTATCGCTCGCGGCGCGAGCCGCCACGAAGTTGCAGGCGTCCCGTTTTCGTCGTGGGCGCGGTGGCACCGAGGAATAGTTTTGAGGGATTCACCACCGCGCCAACCCCACCACGAAACCATCACGGCGTGATAGATCGTGGTGCTTCGCACCGGTACCGGCAGATGGATGAATGAGCAGGGATGCCGCTACCGAGCAGTCTCACCACGAAACCAGCGTCATCCGCAGTATCGTGGCCATTCAAACCGGTAACGGCACGAGTCCATTAAAACCCGGGGCCTGACGACGAAACCACCGGGCTACGCAACCCCGACACGCCAGCCTCCTGCAAGGATCGCTTTCTTTTGGTTACTTTTCTTTACGAGCCGCGAGTAAAGAAAAGTGACATCTCACACGTTCCAAAACGGCCAACACCGTACAGCCGCGACAGCAGCTAGAAGCATCAAAACCCCACCCTCAAGAGACCCCCCCCCCGCGTCAGCGGGGCCAGAGGCCTGGAAACGCCTCCATGCGCATAACCGACCAACTACGCACAGCCGCGTCAGCGACAACAGGCTCCAGCCATCCGCCCCCACTTCCAACTCAAAAACCTAAACTTGCCAGCAGATCATCCACCTGCGACTGATCCGAAACCACATCAGCCTTCCCTTCCGGATTCACCTGCGGCCCATTCATCAGCGTAGTTGGCGCTTCAACACGGCGATCAGCCGGGACATTATCGATCAGCACCTGCAGCAGTTCCTGCTCCAGTGAGTGGATCATGTCCATCATCTTCTTGATGACCTGGCCGGTCAGGTCCTGGAAGTCCTGCGCCATCATGATGTCGAGCAGGTGGCTGCCGGTGGCGCGGGCCTGCTGCGGCACGTCGGCCAGGAATGCGCGCGTATCGAGCACGAGCTCGCGCGCGTCACCCAGCTCCACCGGCGTTTCGAACCAGGCTTCCCAGCGCTTGTCGAGCGCCTCGGCCTGCTTCTCCATGCCGGACTGGATCGGCTGCGCCAGCTCCACCGCGGTCAGCGTGCGCTCGGCAGCCTGCTCGGTCATGGAGGCGATATAGCTCAAGCGGTCCCGCGCATCGGGGATGGCCTGTGCGGCGCGCTCGATTTCCTTGTCGAGCCCCAATTCGCGCATGTTGTCGCGCAGCATCCGTGTCAGGGCGCCAATGCGCTGGAACAGTTGCTCGGCAGATTCGTTGCTTAGCGTCGGAGTCGTCGACATGTCACCCACCTTATGCCCCTTCCTTCGCCAGTTTCTCGAAGATCTTGGTAATCTTCTCATCGAGCGTCGCAGCCGTGAACGGCTTGACCACATAGCCGTTCGCGCCGGCCTGTGCCGCGGCGATGATGTTTTCCTTCTTGGCCTCGGCCGTTACCATCAGTACCGGCAACTTGGCGAGCGCCCCTTCGGCGCGAATCGCCTGCAGCATGCTCAGGCCGTCCATGTTCGGCATGTTCCAGTCGGAAATAACGAACTGGAAGCTGCCGTCCTTGACTTTCTCCAGGCCCGCGGCGCCGTCTTCGGCTTCCTCGACGTTGGCAAAGCCCAGTTCCTTAAGCAGGTTGCGGATGATGCGACGCATGGTGGGGAAGTCATCGACCACCAGGATCTTCATGTTCTTGTCCACTCTAACGGCTCCAATACAGTTGTGGAAAGTTGCTGCAATACTTGCAATATGTACGCCAGCCCCGCCGGTATGCGGCGGGGCCAGCGCTTGTGCCCTGTCAAACTCGCTGCGCGCGTGTCCCGAAGGTGGCCAGGCGTGCCATCACGCGCTGGCTCATCGCGTGCAGCGGTACTACCTCATGCACCCCACCGGCGGCAATCGCCTCCTTGGGCATGCCGAATACGATGCAACTGCTCTCGTCCTGCGCCAGGTTGTAGGCACCGGCCTCGCGCATGCGCAGCATGCCTTGCGCCCCGTCCTTGCCCATGCCGGTCAGCATCACGCCGATGGCATTCTTGCCGGCATGCTTGGCCGCGGAGTCGAACAGCACCTCGACCGACGGCCGGTGGCGGTTGACCGCCGGCTCCTGCGACAGGTGGGCCACATAGTTGGCCCCGCTGCGCGCGAGCAGCAGGTGCGAGTCGCCCGGGGCGATATAGGCATAGCCCGGCAGCACGCGCTCGCCGTGCTCCGCTTCCTTGACCGTGATCCGGCACAGGCCGTCCAGGCGCTGCGCGAACGAACGCGTGAAGCCGGCCGGCATATGCTGGACGATCAGCACGGCGGGGCAATCGGGCGGCATCGGCATCAGGAATTCCTTGATGGCCTCGGTGCCGCCGGTGGACGCCCCGACGATGATCAGCTTTTCCGTGGACAGCAACGGGCTGCGCAGCATCGGGGCAGCCGGCGCCGCCGCTTCCCCGCTAGCGGGCGTGTTGCCGCGGATGCGTGCGCGCGACGCGGCGCGGATCTTGTCGGCGATGGTGTCGGTGTAATCCATCAGGCCGTCGCGGATGCCGAGCTTGGGCTTGGTGACGAAATCCACCGCGCCGAGTTCCAGCGCGCGCATCGTGATTTCCGAGCCGCGCTCGGTCAACGACGACACCATCAGCACCGGCATCGGGCGCAGGCGCATGAGCCGCTCGAGGAAATCCAGCCCGTCCATGCGCGGCATTTCCACATCGAGCGTGAGCACATCCGGGTTCAGGCGCTTGATCAGGTCGCGCGCCACCAGCGGATCGGGGGCGGTACCCACCACCTCCATATCGCTCTGGCTGTTGATGATCTCCGTCATCAGGCTGCGTATCAGCGCGGAGTCGTCCACGCACAATACCTTGATCTTGGCCGCAGTCATGTCTGAAAAAAAGTCCTTGTCGTATCAGGAAACGGCAGCCGATGGCGCACGCCGTGAAAACAGTTCCGCGCCGCCCGTGGCGGGCGCCGTCGCGGAGCTGGCAATGGCGCGTGCCAGGGCGCGTTCGTTACGCTCGACCACCACCTGGTCGTCCTGGCGCGTGAGCCGGCGCACCAGCGCCAGCCCGGTAAGCGGGAAATAACTGACCCGGCGCGCATGCGGGCCGCGCAGGTCCTGCGCGGCCAGGCGGATCCCCTCGGTCTTCAGGTAGCGGATCACGAACTCCGCATTGCGGTCGCCGATGTTGAGCGTGGTCATGTTGGCCAGCACCGCGCCGCCGCCAAACACCTTGGCTTCGAGCCGCTCGCGGCGCGCGCCCATCTTCAGCAGTTCGTTGACCAGCACTTCCAGCGCATAGCAGCCGTAGCGCATCGAAGCGGACAGCAGCCGGTCTGCACCGACGCCATCGTCATCCGGCAGCATGAAGTGGTTCATGCCCCCTACCCCAGCCGTTTCGTCGCGAATGCACGCCGCTACGCATGAGCCGAGCACGGTGGTCAGCACCACGTCTTCGCGGGTCACGTAATACTCGTTGGGCAACAGCTTGATGGCTTGCTTGCCGAATTCGCGGTCGAAGTAGCTGCGGGTGGCGATCGCCTCGGGCAATTGGGGCGTGCGCATCACGATCCTCCCAGCCGGGCCGACGGCGGCGCCAGTTCATAGACGGTCTGCCCGCGCAACTGGAAAGCGCGCGTCACGTAGGAGAAATTCTCGGAGTGGCCCGCGAACAGCAGCCCGTGGGGCTTGAGCAGCGGCACGAAGCGCTCCAGGATCTTGCCCTGGGTCGGCTTGTCGAAATAGATCATCACGTTGCGGCAGAAGATCGCGTCGAACTTCTCGCGAATCCCCCAGTCCGGCGCCAGCAGGTTAAGCGGCTCGAAACTGATGGTGCCTGCCAGGTCCGGCTTGACCTTGACCGCGCCGGCGCGCTGGCCGGTGCCCTTGAGGAAAAAGCGCTTGAGCCGCTCCGGCGAGAGCTTGCTCACCTGCTCAGCGGTATAGACACCGGAGCGGGCTTTGGCCAGCACCTGGGTGTCGATATCGGTGGCCAGCACCGTGGCAGCGCGCTCACCTAGCGCTTCGGCCAGCGTGATGGCGATCGAGTAGGGTTCCTCGCCGGTGGACGCGGCCGAGCACCATACCGAGTAGGGCCGGCCGGTCTTCTTGGCGTGCTCCGCCAGCAAGGGGAAGTGATGCGCCTCGCGGAAGAACGACGTCAGGTTGGTGGTGAGCGCGTTGGTAAAGAACTCCCACTCGTCCGAGCCTTCATCGGCGTCCAGCATCGCCAGGTAAGTGCTGAAATCGACCAGCTGCAGCGTGCGCAGCCGGCGCGCCAGCCGGCTGTACACCATCTCTCGCTTGTGGCTGCCAAGCGAGATGCCCGCGCGGCGATGGATCATCGCGCGGATCTTCTCGAAGTCCCGCTCGGTCAGCAGGAAGTCACGCGGCTCGTCGCGCCGCAGGGAAGCGGGCTGCGCTGATTGCGGGCCGGCGGCAAAGGCGGTTTGGCGAGGCTGCGTCATGTGTTGCGAGGGCTTGTAGCCGTGGTCTTGCTGGGGCTGCTAAGGCTTGGTGGGGCTTGCTTTGGCGAACTCAGGCGGATCCGGTCGGGATCAGGCGAGCTCGGCTTCGACCAGTTCCATTTCGGCGCTGGTCATCAGCTTCTCGATGTCGATCAGGATCAGCATGCGGCCGTCGACGGTGCCGAGGCCGGTCAGGTGATCGTTCGAGACCGAGACGCCGAACTCCGGCGCCGGCTTGATGGCTTCGCCGGTCAGGGTCAGCACGTCCGATACGCCATCCACCACGATGCCGACCACACGGCCAGCGATATTGAGGATGATGACCACGGTCTGGTGGTCATAGCGCACGTTGCCCAAGCGGAACTTCAGGCGCAGATCCACGATCGGCACGATCACGCCGCGCAGATTGGTCACGCCCTTGATGAAGTCAGGCGCATTCGCCAGGCGGGTCACCGCGTCGTAGCCGCGGATCTCCTGCACCTTGAGAATGTCGATGCCATATTCTTCGCTTCCCAGCGTGAAAACCAGGAACTCCTGCCCAGAAGCCTCGCTCCCGGGGGTATCGATGTGTCCGATGCCGGCCATGATGTCTTGTTCTCCTGAGCGTTAAGCAAGCGCCGGGTCTTGGCGGCGCACTCCGGTGCGCTGCAGCGCGCCGACGTCCACGATCAGTGCCACGCTGCCGTCGCCGAGGATGGTGGCGGCGGAAATGCAGGGCACCTTGCGGTAGTTGGTTTCGAGATTCTTCAGCACCACCTGGTGCTGGCCGATCAGCTGGTCCACCAGCAGCGCGAAGCGCTTGCCTTCGGCCTGCAGGATCACGGCGATGCCCTGGGTCGGCTCATGCACGGCCTCGGCCACGTTGAACACGCGGTGCAGCTCCAGCAGCGGCAGGTACTCGCCGCGCACATGCATCACGCGATCGTTGTTGGCGGCCGTGTGCACGTCTTCCGGCTTGGGCTGCAGCGACTCCATCACGCAGTTCAGCGGCAGGATGAAGGTCTCGGCGCCCACCTTGACGGACATGCCGTCCAGGATCGCCAGCGTCAGCGGCAGCACGATGCGGGTGGTGGTGCCCTGGCCGGGACGCGAGGTGACCTCGACGTGCCCGCCCATTTCCTGGATGTTGCGCTTGACCACGTCCATGCCCACGCCGCGGCCGGACAGGTCGGTCACCGCTTCGGCGGTGGAGAAGCCCGGCGCGAAGATCAGCTGCCAGACTTCTTCGTCGCTGATGTTCTCGGAGACCGGCAGGCCATTCTGCAGCGCCTTGGCGAGGATCTTGTCGCGGCGCAGGCCGCCGCCATCGTCGCTGACTTCAATGACGATGTTGCCGCCGTGGTGCTGGGCGGACAGGATCAGCTGGCCGGTGGGCTCCTTGCCTGCGGCGACGCGCTTGTCCGGCGTCTCGATGCCGTGGTCCAGGCTGTTGCGCACCAGGTGGGTCAGCGGATCGATGATGCGTTCGATCAGGCTCTTGTCGAGCTCGGTGGCCTTGCCGAAGGTGATCAGGTCGATCTGCTTGCCCAGCTTGGCGGCGAGGTCGCGCACCAGGCGCGGGAAGCGCGAGAAGACGTAGTCCATCGGCATCATGCGGATCGACATCACCGCTTCCTGCAGGTCGCGCGCATTGCGCTCGAGCTGGCCCATGCCGGAGAACAAGCGGTCGAACAGCACCGGATCGAGCGCCGATGCGGTCTGCGCCAGCATCGATTGCGTGATGACCAGCTCGCCCACCAGGTTGATGATCTGGTCCACCTTCTCGGTGGGCACGCGAATCGAGCCGGACTCCTGCGCGTGCGCGGCCGCGGCGGGCTGCGCCTTGGTTTTTTCCTTTGCGGGAGCAGGCGCGGTCGGGGCTGGCGCCGCCGGTTCGGCGGCGACCGGCGCAGGCGCCGGCGCCGCAGCTACCGGCTCGGCTACTGCGGCCGTTGCGGCCTGTGCAGGCGCATCCGCCGCTTCCACGACGATTTGGTCGCCGTCGACGACGAAACAGCAGACCGCGATGATGTCATCGGCGCTGCACTGGCTCGACAGCCACACGGTGAGATTGCCGCCTTCTTCCTTCTGGCCGGTGATCTCGCCCAGGTTGGCGAGCTCTTCGCGCAGCAGTGCCTGGTCTGACGGCGACACCTTGACCAGCGTCACCTTCAGGCCGCCGCCTGCTGGCGCAGGCGCGGCTGCCGGGGTTGCCGCCGCGGCGACAGGCGCCGGGGCGGGCGCCGCTGCCGGCGTGCCGCCTGCAGCCTCAAGCGCCAGTTGCTGAAGAACGGCGCAGATACGCGCCAGCGTTTCCGGATCGGGTTCCGTACCGTTACGGTAGGCGTTGAGCTGATCTTGCAACACGTCCTTGGTTTCCAGAAAAGTGTCGATGATGGTCCGGGACAACGCCAGTTCCCGCCGCCGCGTACGGTCAAGCAGGTTTTCCAGCAGGTGCGTGGTTTCGGTCAGGGCCGCGAAGCCGAACGTGGCCGCACCGCCCTTGATAGAGTGCGCCGCGCGAAAAATCGCATTGAGTTCTTCCGCATCGGGGGATTCGAGATCCAGCCCGAGCAGCAGTTGCTCCATTTCCACGAGGAGCTCTTCCGCCTCCTCGAAAAAGGTCTGGTAGAACTGCGTGATATCGATATCGACAGACATAACCGTCCTGGCTCACTGAATTTTGCTGCGAAGCCCGCTGCCGGCATGGCAGGCTGGCTTCATTGAACACTGCCCGGCTTGGCCGGGGCCGCGGCGGCGTTGCCCGGTGCAGCCGCGGCCGGGGCGGCCGAAGCGGCCGGCGCGACTGCGGTTGCGGGGGCGGAGGCGGCCGCCAGGCCTGCCTGCACTTCCTGGCCGGCTTCACCGGCCTTTGCTGCTATCGAAACCTCGGCGGCGCTGGCATTCTCGGCCTCGATTCGGGACTGCGCGCGCTGGTTCAGCACCACGATGCTGATGCGGCGATTCACCGGCGCGAGATCGTCCTTCTTGTCGAGCGGCATGGTCGCGGCCAGGCCGATCACGCGCAGCACCTTGCCCTCGTTCATGCCGCCGGCAATCAGCTCGCGCCGGGAGGCATTGGAGCGGTCGGAGGAGAGCTCCCAGTTGCTATACGTGCGCTCGCCGTTGGAATAGTTGGCGGAGTCGGTATGGCCCGACAGGCTGACCTTGTTGGGCATCTCGTTGAGCACCGGGCCGATCTCGCGCAGGATGGTGCGCATATACGGCTCGACCGCGGCGCTGCCGGTACGGAACATCGGCCGGTTCTGCGTATCCAGGATCTGGATGCGCAAGCCCTCGCTGGTGATGTCGAGCAGCAACTGCGGGCGGAACTGGCGCAGCACCGGGTTGTTCTCGATGATCTGCTCAAGACGTTTCTTGAGCGCGCGCAGGCGCTCGGCTTCCTGGCGCTCCTTGGCCTTGTCCGTGGCGTTGTCGGGCGTCTTCCTGACCTCCGCGTCCTGGCGGGTGACATCGCGACCACCGCCCGGGATCACGCTGGAGGACAGGCTGCTCTTGTTGCCGCCCTCGATTGCCACCTTCAGCGGCGTACGAAAGTACTCCGCCAATTGCTGCAGATCCTTGGGGGTCTGAGCCTTCAGCAGCCAAAGGACCAGGAACAGCGCCATCATTGCGGTCATGAAGTCCGCGTAGGCGATCTTCCACGAGCCGCCATGATGTGCCGCGCTGCTTTTCTTGATGCGCCTGACGACTATGGGATGCGAACCGTGCTCACTGCTCATCGCTGCCGCTCCTCTTCGTCAGGTAATGCTCTTGACTTCGCGGACGTGATCGTCCAGCTCGAGGAAGGATGGCCGCTCCGTCGAGTACAGTACCTTGCGGCCGAACTCCACCGCCACCAGCGGCGCATACCCATTGAGCGAAGCGAGCAGCGTGACCTTGATGCACTCGTACATCTTCACGGTCTCGTCCACCTGGTGCTCGACCCGCGCTGCCAGCGGCGAGACAAAGCCATAGGCAAGCAAGATGCCGAGGAAGGTGCCGACCATGGCGTGCGCGATCAGCGCGCCCAGTTCGGCCGGCGGCAAGTCCGCCGAGGCCAGCGCGTGCACCACGCCCATCACCGCGGCAACAATGCCGAAGGCGGGCAGGCCGTCGCCGACGCGGTTCAACGCATGCGCCGGCACCTCGGCCTCGTGGCGGAAGGTCTCGATCTCGTGATCCATCAGGGTCTCGATCTCGAAGGCGTTCATATTGCCGTTGACCATCATGCGCAGGTAGTCCGTCAGGAACTCCATCATGCCCGGGTCGGCAAGGATGCGCGGATACTGGCTGAACACGCTGCTGGCCGCCGGATCCGCGATTTCCTTCTCGAGGAACAGGATGCCTTCGCGGCGGGCCTTGGACAGCAGGACATAGAGCAGCGCCATGACTTCCATGTACAGCGCCTTGCTGTACTTGCTGCTGCGGAACAGTGTCGGCAGCACGCGCACGGTGGCCTTGATCGCCTTGCCATTATTGGAGCTGACGAACGCGCCAATGGCCGCGCCTGCAATGATGACAAGCTCTGCCGGTTGATAAAGCGCGCCCATATGGCCACCGGTCATGGCGTATCCGCCAAGCACCGCCGCTATCACGACAACAAAGCCAATTACAACTAGCACGATTGATTCCCCGTCAGAAAAACACGCGTCAGGCACGCACAAGGGTCACCCCTCCAGCCAGGCGGGGTTACCGCCTGCTGGCAGGGCTCACCTGTCACGCAGGCTGCCATCGGATCTGAGACCTTGGGACCATCGGGCCTTAAAGCCTTGGGTCCTTAAGTCTGGTCCGTCTTAAGACTTAACGACTCAAGACGGCAAGACTTGAAGACTTAGTGACCTATCGACCCAAGGATTTCAGTCAGGCGACAGCTTGCGCTGGTGCGATGTCCTTCGAGAGCTTCTTGGCTTTGCCAGCACGCGAGGGCGGACGGCACAGGCTGCATACGAAATTCGCATGCGGCTCGTACGCGTGCGTCACGAAACGCCCGCCGCAGCAGGTGCAACTGGAAAGCTGCAGCATGTTGCTCTCGAAAAACCGTACTAACGTCCAGGCACGGGTGAAACTTAAGACAATTTCGCTTTCGAGCAGCGATACGTGCTCAAGATAGAGCCGATAGGCTGCCACCACACCGCGGATGCCAACCGTCTCGCCCTGCTGGACCATGAACTGATAGGCCGAGAAGAACAGCGAGGAATGGATGTTTGGCAACCAGGTGGTGAACCAGTCGGTCGAGAAGGGGAGCATGCCCTTGGGCGGCGAGGCGCCGCGCAGCTCCTTGTAGAGGCGGATCAGGCGATCGCGCGACAGCGTGGTCTCGGCTTCGAGGACTTGCAGGCGGGCACCCAGGCCGATCAGCTCAATGGCGAGCTGGGTCTGGTTGGCGTCCTGCAGGACGCTCTTGCGATTGGGGACGGGAGTGGCCGTGGTACTCCGGATTGAAGGGGCCTGCAGGAGCGCGGTCAATTGAGCGACTCCACAGGCTGCCGTGCGAGCAGGATCGCAGCATGGATCTGCTGCATATCATGGCTCTTGGCCGTATGGGTGAGTGTCGACAGCAAGGCATGGTCATCGAACCGAAAACGGCATAGGACCATGTTTGATGCTGCCAGTTTGACAAGCTGGGCCGGTGTCAACTTGGCGAGAATGTCGGCAATTTCCTTGCTGACGCCAAGCCTGAACATGGCTTCCAGATGGTTTTCGCGCACCAGGCGTTGCGCGAGCAGCAGATAGGCGAGATTGACCTCCCTGATCTCCTGGAGAACTTCACTGCTTTCCAATTTTTCCCCGCTACCAAAAGCCCTTCGACCGCTTGTCCGGCGCTTACCCGCAGCCGAAGGCTGAAGGCGACCAGATCGTTTGAGTGCGTATTCGACGGGTACTGCGTACAACTAAGGAACTGCGCTTGGTCAGACTTATCTGAAACGTTACAAGTGTTACAGAGTGTAAGTGCGACTGACAGAGTTATATCGGCAATTAGACCAGACTGCCAATCCCCTCTTACGTTGGGGTACAGCAATGTCGCATGAAACATACATGGAACTCGAAGTTTGTAACAGGTCACCTCCTTGTCATGTGATTTGCATCAAAACTGTTACGCGTATGTAACAGAGGAAAAGCTCTAAGTAGCCTGTCAGATCACCCCATCATGGAGCGCACTAGTCGCATTCCTCTATTGACGAGCTACCCCTCACTACACTAGGACCCTGCGCAGCCATGCTGCCACCCGTGCGAACAGGTCGTCGGGCTCTTCGCGGAACAGATGCGGGCAGGTTTGCTCCACCTGTTCCATCACGCGTGCGGCCTCCTCGGCACTGACAGTGCCGTAGTCCATCGACAGCCCCAGCAACGCGCGCAACTCGCCCAGGCGCGAGCGTGCCGTGCCTGCGGTGCGCTCGGTCTGCACCATGTACATGAGGTCGTAGACCCGGCGGCGCAGGCTTTCCGCGACGCGCCATGCGGGTGTCTGCATCTGCTCCTCGAGCGTGCGGATATCCACCGCCGAGGTGGCCAGCTGGGACGCCAGGGAATCGGTGAAATCCAGGTCGGCCCCGGCGTCCTCCAGGATCTGCCGGGACCAGTTACGGGCATGCGCAAGGCGCTCCTGGGGCGTCCATTCGTAGCGGACCGCCAGGCCGTAGCCAAAGCGCTGCGCGTCGCGCATCAGGGTTGCCATGGCGTTGGGCAATTGCTTGTTGAACACGCGCTTGGCCCAGGCGTACTCCCCGCCCGAGAGCAGCCGCGTGACGGCACGCTCGGTCAGCGGGCCGTCATGGTGCAGCAAGCGCGCCCGCAGGAAGTCATCGAAGCCGGGCGGCGTGAATTCGTTGTCCAGCCCGGTGGAGAGCTTGACGAAGTGCTCGAACTCGGCACGTAGCTTGGCCGCGGCTTCTTCGGGCAGCGCCAGGGTGATTTCGGTAGTCATGGTGTGCAATTCTGGCTATGACGCTGACGGCGGGCTGCCGCCGGCGCGGCCGGCGGCAGGAGCCCCTCGCTTGCCTGCCGTCAGAAAGCGCTCCAGTCGCCGCTGTCGGAGGTGGCAAGGGCTGCGGGCCGGGCGGCGCGTTGCGCAACAGGCGCAGGCGCTTCACGCCCGCCCTCGCGCTCAGCCTTCTCGGCCGATGCGGGCTCGGCGTGGTCGGCCTCTTCAAAGTGGGCGGCAGGTGCCGACGGCTCCTTGCGCTTGGGCTTGGACGCAGCGATCACCTTGGGCCGTGGCGCTTGCACGCGGGAGCCGGCAAAGCCATCCGTTTCGGCCAGGCGGAAGCCGGCCACCGAAGATTGCAGGCGCGTAGCCTGGTCTTCCAGCGAACCGGCCGCCGCCGCGGCCTCCTCGACCAGCGCCGCGTTCTGCTGCGTCACCTCGTCCATTTGTGCCACGGCCTTGTTGACCTGCTCGATGCCCGAGCTCTGCTCGGCGGACGCCGCGCTGATCTCGCCCATGATGTCCGTCACCCGCTTGACCGCCTGCACGATCTCACCCATGGTGTGCCCGGCCTGGCCCACCAGCGTCGAGCCATTGTCCACCCGCGCCACCGTGTCGCCGATCAGGCCCTTGATTTCCTTGGCCGCGTTCGCGCTGCGCTGCGCCAGGCTGCGCACCTCGCCCGCCACCACCGCAAAGCCCCGGCCTTGCTCGCCGGCACGCGCGGCTTCCACTGCCGCGTTCAGTGCCAGGATATTGGTCTGGAACGCAATGCCTTCGATCACACCGATAATGTCGACGATCTTCTTCGAAGCATCGTTGATCTCATCCATGGTCTTGACCACACGCCCCACCACTTCGCCACCCTTGACCGCGGTCTCGGAGGCATTGGCTGCCAGGCCGCTGGCCTGGCGCGCGTTGTCCGCATTCTGGCGCACCGTGCTGGTCAGCTCTTCCATGCTCGACGCGGTTTGTTCCAGCGAGGCCGCCTGCTGTTCGGTACGCTGCGACAGGTCGCTGTTGCCCGCGGCGATCTCACGCGAGGCGGAGGCGATCGATTCCGCGGAATCCTTGAAGTCGCGCACCATGGCCGAGAGTTGCTGCTGCATCTGCTTCATGGCGTGCAGCAGGCTGTCCTTGTCGCCCGCACGCAGCTTCACGTCGGCGGAGAAGTCGCCCTCGGCGATGCGCGAGGCGATGGCCGCCGCGTAGGCCGGCTCGCCACCCAGCTGGCGCGACAGCGTACGGGCCAGGAAGGCGCCCAGCAGCACGGAGACGGCCAGGCCGCCCAGCACCAGGCCCAGCATCCACAAGCGCGAGGCCTCGTAGACGCCGCGCGCTTCTTCCATGTTGGCCAGCGCGCGATTGTCGCGGCGCTTGACCATCTGTGCCATCACGTCTTCGAGCGCACGGCTGTCCTTGATCAGGTCGGCGCTCTCGGTGAAGACCTGGCTCTCGAACTGCGACGTATCGAGCGGCTGCTTGCTCACAAGCGCCACATACTTGGCCAGGCGGTCACGGTAGGCGGGCAGCAGGGCATCGAACTGCTTGACGATGGCCTGGCCTTCGGGCTGGCTGAACGCCGGGCGCGCGCGCTTCATGCTCTCGTCCAGCAGGCCCAGGGATTTTTCGATCTGCTCCTTCTCGGCGGCGCGCTCGCCCATGGTCGATGCCGACAGCAGCGCAATCTGCGCGCGGCTGGAATAGAGCAGGTCGATGTTGCCGCTCTGCACCGCCTTGAGCGCCTGCAGGTCGTCGTGATAAATCCTGCTGGTCCAATCCGTCATGCGCCCCATGTTGACGACGCCCAGCAGACCCATCACCGCGCCGATAAGCGACACGACCAGAAAGCCAACGACCAGCTTGGTCGTGACGCGGAGCTGATTGAACCATTGCATGCAGACTACCTCTTTTTTCTGAATGACTTGACCGGGGGCCTCATCTGTCCGCTGCCGGCGGGTTGCCGGCGGTACGGACGACAGGCGCTACTTCTTTTTTTCTAGAACACGCTTGCAGGCTGATTGCCTCGACACTGCTTGATCTCTTCTCTCATCAGGCTTGCGCCAGATGCCGGGCACCGCGCTGCGCGTCGCCCTGGCGGGCGCGCACCGGCCGTGCTTCAGGGCGCAAGCTGACGCGGAAGGTGGCCACCGCATCGCGCAGGCGCCCGGCCTGGTCTTCCAGCGAGCCGGCCGCGGCTGCGGCCTGCTCCACCAGTGCCGCGTTCTGTTGCGTCACCTCGTCCATTTGTGCCACTGCCTTGTTGACCTGCTCGATGCCGGAGCTCTGCTCGGCGGATGCCGCGCTGATCTCGCCCATGATGTCCGTCACGCTCTTGACCGCTTGCACGATCTCGCCCATGGTCAACCCGGCCTGGCCCACCAGCGCCGAGCCGTTGTCCACCCGCGCCACCGTGTCGCCGATCAGGCCCTTGATTTCCTTGGCCGCGTTCGCGCTGCGCTGTGCCAGCCCGCGCACCTCGCCCGCCACCACCGCAAAGCCCCGGCCTTGCTCGCCAGCACGCGCGGCTTCCACCGCCGCGTTCAGCGCCAGGATATTGGTCTGGAACGCAATGCCTTCGATCACGCCGATAATGTCGACGATCTTCTTCGAAGCGCCGTTGATGTCGTCCATGGTCTGCACCACGCGGCCCACCACTTCGCCGCCCTTGACGGCAATCTCGGAGGCGTTGGCTGCCAGGCCGCTGGCCTGGCGCGCGTTGTCCGCGTTCTGGCGCACCGTGCTGGTCAGCTCTTCCATGCTCGACGCGGTTTCTTCCAGCGAGGCCGCCTGCTGCTCGGTGCGCTGCGAGAGATCGCTGTTGCCCGCGGCCACCTGGCGCGTGGCCGTGGAGATGCTCGACATGCCCTCCTGGATCTCGCCCACCACCGACAGCAAGCTGCGCTGCATCGTGCGCATGGCACGCGCAAGCGCCCCCACTTCGTCGCTTGCGCGATAATCCAGGCGCGTGGTGAGATCGCCCGCGCCCATGCGCAAGGCAAAGTCGAGCATGTCCTGCACCGGCCGGTTCACGCGAGCCAGCAGCAACGTACCGGCGACAAAGGATGACGCCATCGCCAGCCCGAAGCCGCTCCACAGCCAGGGCCGCAACTGGCTCAAAGCTTCGCCCCCGGCCAGCGTCTCGAAAGCCAGCAGCGCGGCGAGAAACCACACCAGCCCCGCTGCCTGCGACAGCAGGATGCGCCGCTTGAGCGTGATCTTGCCCAGGCGTCCCGGCAGCCCCGCCAGTCCCCGTCGCACCACGGCGCCGTCGCGCACGGCCAGGCCCGAGCCGCTGCCCTCGCGCAGCCGCGCGTAGGCGGCGCCTGCTGCCTCGACCTGCTCGCGCTGCGGCATCGAACGCACCGAGGTATAGCCCACCAGTTGGCCATCGATGACCGTCGGCGTCACCGTGGCGCTGACCCAGTAGAAGTCACCGTCCTTGCGGCGGTTCTTGACGATGCCGACCCACGAGCGGCCGGCCTGGATGGTCTTCCACAGATCGGCAAACGCCTCCGGCGGCATGTCCGGATGGCGGACCAGGTTGTGCGCGGCGCCGAGCAATTCCTCGGACTCGAATCCGCTGGCCTCGATAAAGGCGCGGTTGGCGAACGTAATGCGACCCTTCAGGTCGGTCCTGGAGATCAGGTAATCGTCTTCGGAGAGCTTGTACTCTCGGGAGGTAACGGGTTGATTGTTTCGCATGGATGGGAGACTGCGTGGATCGGACTCTCGCTAGGTGCGGCGGCCTCAGGCGGCCGCGGCTGCCTCAAGGGCCGCGAGTTCTTCGGTGTTTAGCAGTTTCTCGATATCGACGAGGATCAGCATGCGGCTTTCGACCGAGCCAATGCCGCGGATGTAGTCCGTCTCGCCGGAAAGCTGGGGTGCCTGCCGGATCTGGCCCGGGGCCAGCGTCAGCACGTCGGATACGCCGTCGACCACGATGCCGGTGGTGCGATCGTGCAGGTCGACGATGATCACGACCGTGTACTGGTCGTAGTTGATCTTGTCCTGGCGAAACTTGATGCGCAGGTCGATGATCGGGACGATGATCCCGCGCAGGTTGACCACACCCTTGAGATAGGCTGGCGCATTGGCAATCTGCGTGACATTCTCATAGCCACGGATCTCCTGCACCTTGAGGATGTCGACGCCGTACTCCTCGCCGCCCAATCTGAACGCGAGGAACTCTTCCCCCGTGCCCTCTGTCTTGATCCCGGTTTTCATTTGCTGGCTCCCGCTGCAATGACCCAGCCATGCGGCGCGGCCAAAGCCGCAGCCGGCCGGCCCGCGGGCGGGCAGCCAGGCCGAGACTCAGCCTGCGTCGAGGCACGAATATCGTTTACCTCTTAACGGCAGTCCTGGACGTGACTGAAGGGCAACAATGCCAATGCATTTACCCTACCTTGGAGGGGTCCAGCAGCGCATTCACGGCCTCCATCAGTTGATCCGGATCGAACGGCTTGGCCAGGAAGCCGGACGCGCCGGCCACGCGAGCCTGCTCGCGCACCTGGCTGTCGGCTTCGGTGCTCAGCATCAGCATCGGGATGGCGGCATAGGCGGTGGTCCCGCGCAACGTGCGGATCAAGGTCAGGCCGTCCGTTCCCGGCATCACCTGGTCGGTCACCACCATGCCGAAGGTAGCGTCGAGAGCGAGCGCCAGCGCCTCGTCGCCATCGGCGGCTTCGGCCACGTCGTAGCCCCCCGCGCGCAGGCAGGCGCCGATCATGCGGCGCAGGGAGGGAGAATCATCGACGACTAGAATATGAGGCAAAGACATAGCGGCTCCGTTGACAGCACGATGGTGAGTCCACAAGCCTGGGTCCTGGCCCTGGACCGATGTTCCTGCGGACGGGGCTGCGGTATGCGGCGATGCGCGACTGGCGTGGCCGGTGCAAACAACGCCCCTTTGGGGCATATCGGCAGCGGTGGCCGAATCCGTAGTACGGCTGCGTCGATCGACGGAATTTGTTACCCCACGAGCATGGGGTGCATCTGGCGGCGACGGGTCGGCATACTACGGCCTCGCCGCAAAATGGCCCGTGCACCGGCGGGCCATGGCACGCCTGCGCTACCCGCGACAGTGGCACTGCAACACCATCGGAACGTGATCATGTCGACCCTGCCAGGCCCGCAGTGGAGCAAACGGGAAGCCCCTGACCCGCGCCAACCCGACAAGCTCACCGTCTTCGTCCAGGGCGCCACGGATGCATTGCTGGCATCGCTTCCAGATTTTGGTGGGCGCCTGCACTGGGTATCGCGGCGGCCACGCCAGCCGGCTGATGCCCAGCTCGTCATCGTGGAGCGGCAGATCAACGCCACCACCGCCCAACGCCTGCGCTCGCTGCGCCATCCCGATCGCCTTGTGCTCACATTGCTGGTCGACGGCCTGCCACATGCCGCCACCGGCTGCGGGCCTATCGTGCCGACCACCGCCGAGGCGCTGCCGCGTACCCTGCAGCTACTGGCCTCGGTGCTGTTCGCGCCGGTGCTCGGCGACGGGCCTATGCCACTGACCTGGCGGGACGTGCAAACGGCAGTCAATCGCGACGCCATTGGCCTGGCGTTGCACCTGGACACCAGCAGCGAGGCCAGCATGTCGGATGAGCTGCTGATGCAGCTGGCGCGCTTCCATGGCCGCACGCGAATCGAGCCGGAGGCGCTGCTAGTTAGCATTTACCTGCCGCGCGGGCTGCCTTCGCTGGTTAGCTGCAGCCAGCAGTTGCGCCGGCTTGGGGCCGTTACCGGGCATCATTGCGAGACGCGCTTTGCCTTGCTGGTGCCGGAGAGCGGGCGGTTTACCCGGGTTTTGGCGTTGTTTCCGCCCTGGGGGAGCGTTACCAGAGCCTTTCGCGCCTAGAAAGTAATGTTTGACGGCGAGGCGTCTTTCGCCCCCCCTCACGCCCCCGACAACAAATTGGCAAACGTAACCGGATCCAAAGGATTGGACAGCAAATACCCCTGCGCCTCATCGCACCCCATCCCCGCCAGGATATCCAGCTGCGAATGCGACTCCACGCCCTCCGCCACCACCCGCATCTTCAGCTCGTGCGCCAGCGCCACCATCGAGCCGACAATCGCCCTGCCCTGCGCGTCGACATCCAGCCCGCCAATCAAAGTCCGATCGATCTTCAACGTCCCGACTCGCAAGCGCTTGAGATAACCGAGGCTTGAATAGCCACTGCCAAAGTCATCCAGCGCCACATGGATGCCCAGCGCCTGCAGCTCCAGCAGCGTCTCCAGCGATTGGGCGACGTCCTTCATCGCCGCGGTCTCGGTGATCTCGAGCGTGACGGCCGACGGGGGGATGTCATGCTGGTGGATCTGCTCGAGCAGGTACTGCGGGAAGTCGCGGCTGGCAAAGCGCAAGCCGGAAACGTTGATGGCCACCGGCACCACGGGGATGCCGTCGTCCTGCCACTGGCGGATCTGCCGGCAGACCGTGGCGATGACCCAGTCGTCGAGCTTGTCGATCTGGCCGGACTGCTCCGCCACCGTGATGAACTCGGCGGGATTGACCTGCCCCAGGGTGGGATGGCGCCAGCGGCATAGCGCCTCGGCGCCGATCACGGTGCGCTGGCGCACGTCGAACTTCGGTTGGTACTGCAAGGCGAGGCCATCGTCCTGGATGGCCAGCCACAGATCGCGGCGGATCACCCGCATGCGCCGCGCGCGTTCGCCGGCTGCCGAATTGAATACGCGCACCTGGTTCGAGCCGCTTTCGCGCGCCTCGCGCAGGCTCACGCGTGCCGCCTGCATCAGGGCTTCGGAGGTTTGCGCATCGCGCGGGTAGAAGGCGATGCCGATATTCACCCCGATCTGCATCTGCAGGCCGCGCGCGGCCACGAACTCCGCGAGCGAGCCCAGCAAGCGCGCGCCCAGCTCATTGGCGCGGTTCTGGTGCACCATCTCCGGCACCCCGACCGCGAATTCGTCCCGCGCCAGGCGCGCCAGGAAGTCGTGCGGCTCCAGCGCTGCCTGGGCCAGCGCCCCGGCATCCTGTGCCAGGATATCGTCGGCGCGCACCTCGAAGACCTCGTCGACCTCGCGAAAATCGGCGATATGCACTAGCAGCACGGCGCAGCCGGTTTCGGCGAGCCGCGCCTGCGCGATCGACTGGTCGAGCCAGCGGGCAAAGCCGGTGCGGTCCGGAAGGTCCGTGCTGACGCTGTACTCTCCGACCGTGCCGTGGCCGCGCGCGGTCGCGCGCACGGTCAGGCGGCCCGGGATACGGCCACGGCGCCGCGCCGGCACCGTCGGGCCGCCGCTGCTACCGGTACTGGTACTGGTACCGGGCGGATGGTCCTCGAACATCTCGTCCAGCGCATGGTTCTGCGGGCTTGCGAAGTTGCCGGTGCTGGCCAGCCGCCATCCGGGCAGGTTGGCGCGGCGCAGGACGAAGAAGCCCAGCGGCAGCAAAAGCAGCGCGCCCACCGCCACCCAGGCCGGCTGCATGAACCTGCCGGGATCCAGGCAAAGGGCGGACGGGCGCAAGGCATCGCCGCACAGGGTGCTCAGGCGCATGCCTGCAGCCACCACCACGCCGGCGCCGGCCAGCGTCATCGCCAGCGCGGCACCACGCAGCGGCACGTTGCGACGCAGCCACGGAATGGCAAGCGTGAGTGCGGCCGTCGCGACCAGCGCCGCCGCGGTCTGCGACACTTCGCGCGTGACGTGCAGGCTGCCGGAACCCAGCGCGACCCATAACGGCAGGCCCACGGAAGCAGGGGAGAGCAGCAAGACCGCCCATTGCAGCGACCGGACCGGCCCGCTAGGCTGCTCCCGGTCCGGCTTGGCTGCACGTATCCCCAACCCGACCGCGAGGCCGGATAGGGCAGCGAGCAGCAGAAGGCTAGCACTCATGTCAATAAGGAAGCTGCGCAAAAATTGGGGGCGACGGCGCGACGATCCAGGCGATGCGGGCGCAAACCCCGCATCATCGCATCACGCGCGCTTGCCCGGTGATGAAAACGGCGGCAATCGTTCAACCATGGCTCAGAACGCGCTCCAGTCGTCGCCGCCGCCAGCGTTGGCCGAAGCCATGGCCGGGACGGCCGGACGCGCAGCGCGTGCCTGGCGCTGGACCGGTGTGCGCGGGCGCGCCGGCATGGCCGGCTGGCGCCCGGGCAAGCTGCTCGCCGCGGCCTTGGCGGCCACGGGCGCGCGCGTTGCCGGCGGCTGCGCTGCCACCGCGTGGCTGCCGGACAAACGGAACACCGACACCACGCCATTGAGCTTCTGCGCCTGCTCTTCCAGGGCACCGGCAGCCGCCGCGGCTTCTTCCACCAGCGCGGCATTCTGCTGGGTGACCTGATCCATCTGTGTGACCGCCTGGTTGACCTGCTCGATGCCGCCGGTCTGCTCCTGCGTGGCCGCGCTGATCTCGTTCATGATGTCGGTGACGCGCTTGACCGCATTGACGATCTCACCCATGGTCTGGCCGGCTTCGGCGACCAGCTTGGTGCCGCTCTCCACGCGCTGGCCGGACTCGCTGATCAGCGCCTCGATCTCCTTGGCGGCGGCGGCCGAGCGCTGCGCCAGCGTGCGCACCTCGCCTGCCACCACCGCGAAGCCGCGGCCCTGCTCGCCCGCCCGGGCGGCTTCCACCGCGGCGTTCAGCGCCAGGATATTGGTCTGGAAGGCAATGCCCTCGATCACGCCGATGATCTCGACCACCTTGCGCGACGAGCCATTGATCTCGTTCATCGTATCGACCACGCGGCCCACCACGTCGCCGCCCTTGAGCGCGATCTGCGAGGCATCGCTGGCCAGTACGCCGGCCTGGCGCGCGTTGTCGGAATTCTGGCGCACGGCCGAAGTCAGCTCTTCCATGCTGGCGGCAGTCTCCTCCAGCGAGGAGGCCTGCTCTTCGGTACGCTGCGACAGGTCAAGATTGCCGGTGGCGATCTGCTGCGTGGCCGAGGCGATCGAGTCGGTGCCGCCGCGCACCTGCGAGACGATGTTCGACAGGCTTTCCTGCATGGCGACCAGTGCCTGCATCATGCGGCCCACCTCATTGCGCGACACATTGGTAATACGCGAGGTCAGGTCACCCGCGGCGATGCGCTCGAAGACCGCCAGGGCCTCCTCCACCGGCCGCACGATGGCTCGCTGCAAGGTGGTCGTGCACAGTGCGGCCACCACCAGGCCAAAGGCGATCAACAGGAAGCACAGCACGCGCGCCTGCTGGAAGCGGGCTTGCGCGGCATTGAAATTGGACTCGCCGGTACGGAACTGGAAAGCCTGCAAGGCCTCGTAGGCCGTAGCCATGCTGCGCTGCAGATCGGGCAAGTCTTTCTTGGCAACCTTGAGTGCCGCGTCCGCGTTGTTCTCCCTCAAGGCCTTTTGCAGGGGCAGGATGCCCTTGTCCATGAATTCCTGGCGCTTGCGGCTAAACTCCGTGGCGAGCGCCTTTTCCTCGGCGTCCTGCGGCAGCGCAGAGTATCGCTTCCAGGCTGCCTCGGCACCGTCGACGAATATCATCGAGCGGTCTATCACCGCCTTGCTGTCGTCCCCGTCGCCCGGCATGACGCCGCGATCGAGGGCCAGCCGCATGCGCGTGGTGCCAAGCATGGTCTCGCCTAGCGCTTGCGCCGAGACTAGCTGGTTACCATAGGTTTCCTGCAGCGCGTCGTTGCTGTGCGACATGCCATACAGGCCAACGCCGCCAACCAGCATCAGAAGAAGCGACAACATTGCCATTGCGCCGCGCAGCAGAGTTTTGATCTGGATATTGTTATGGAACGACATGAAGCACCCGATACGATAAGGAATGCGCGGGACCTCCACCGGCCCCGGCCCGGCGGATCGACACCCCAGCGACCCGCTCAGGGCAGATAACGGCGGTGTCCGGCGATTCCTTGAGCCAGGTGCCGTGCGCGCCGCGCCAGACGCACAAACGCCGTGCCCATGCCGGGCCGGCCGCGGCACGGCGCGCTCGCCACGCTCATTCGCGCGCTCCCGGCACTACCTGAAAACCCTCACCCGTGGCAAAAAAAGCGCCACCAGCCAGATAGTGTATCGAACGGCACCCGGCATCCGGAAAATGCCATCTCCCCTCTGAAAATGCGGCGGAGTCAGCCCACGCGGCCACCACTTCGGCGATGAACAGGTCGTGGCGACCGGCCACCAACGGCTCGGGAATGACGCGGCACTCCAGCCACCCGAGGCAGCCGGCCACCAACGGCGCGGCAATCTCAGCCGCCGCGAACGTGGCCAGTCCCGCAGCGGCGAACTTGTCCTGTTCGCGGCCTGAGCGCGAGCCCACTTCCAACGTGGCGTCAGCCTGGCCACGCGCGGGTATGTTCAGCGCGAACTCGCCACTGGCGTCCACCAGTTCGCGCGTGAGCGTGCTGGCGTCGATCACGACCGCGACTTTCGGCGGCTGGAAATCCAGCGGCATGGCCCACGATGCCGCCATCACGTTGCGCCGGCCACCATGGGCGCTGGTGACCAGCGTCACCGGGCCGTGATTCAGCAGGCGATAGGCTTTTTCCAGTGCCACGGAGATGCGCCGGGAGGCGGCGCTGGCGTTAATCGAGTCGTCAGGCATGTCGGATACGGATGAAGGTTCGCTCGAACCGGAATCAGGTCGGCATTGTTGCAGCAAAAGCACTTTATGACCCTCGCCATTACCAGGGGAAGGGTTATTGCGCAGCGCGAATGTAAAAAACCGGAATCGCGGCCACGCATGGATTTCCGCGCGCTGCCAAAGTGGGCAGCGCCCCGGCAAATCCGGCCTCATCGAGGACCAGCGACCTGCGGGGAAGTTCATTAATTAGAGAGAGAGGATGATTTATCAGAATTCTCTCCATTGGAGTTAAAAGCGTTTGCAGGATCGCTTGCTGCCGTTATAATTCATCCGATTCTTCATGCTCACCCAGTAAATCGAGGCTCGTAATGGCGACTTATCAGGAAATTGTTCAGAAAATCAGCGAACTTCAAAAGCAGGCCGAGGAAATCAAGGCCCGCGAGCAGGCTTCCGTCATCGCCGATATTCGCCAGAAAATCGACCAATATGGACTGACCGCCGACGACCTGGGCTTCGGCACCAAGCCTGCCGCCAGCAAGAAGGCAACCCGCAAGGTGCCGGTTCGCTATCGCGACACTGCGGGCAATACCTGGACCGGCCGCGGCAAGCGTCCGGGCTGGCTGACCCAGGCTCTGGCCGCGGGCAAGACCATCGAAGACTTCCTGATTCGCTAAAGCCGGGCGCCAGCCCTGGGCATCGCGGCCGACTCCGCCGCGAACCTGCTGCACTCCTGAAAACGGCCGGGCATCTGCCCGGCCGTTTTCATTTCTTGCTGCCTTGTGCTCGCCACGCCGGCAAAGCCGGGCACGCAGAAACGGGTACGCACCCCGCTTGCCAACGTGCCCGCGCGTGCGGCCAGGCAACTTAGCTGGCAAACCCCAGCGGGTTCATCGACTGCCAGCGCCACGAATCCTCGCACATGCGGTCGATATCGTGCTGCGCGCGCCAGCCGATCAGCTTTTGCGCCAACGCGGGATCGGCGTAGCACGAGGCAATATCGCCGGGCCGGCGATCCCCGATCACGTAGGGGACCGGGCGCCCGCTGGCGCGCTGGTAGGCCGCGACCACTTCCAGCACGCTGTAGCCTCGGCCCGTGCCGAGATTGACAGTCAGGCACTGCTGCTTGTCGCGCAGGTAGACCAGGGCCGCAAGGTGGCCGGCTGCCAGATCGCAAACATGGATGTAGTCGCGCACGCCGGTGCCATCGACAGTGGGATAGTCGCCACCGTGCACCTGCAGTTTCTCGCGGCGCCCGCCGGCGACTTGCGCCACATAAGGCATCAGGTTGTTCGGCACGCCACCCGGGTCTTCACCGATCAGCCCGCTTTCGTGCGCGCCCACCGGATTGAAATAGCGCAGGTAGGCGATTCGCCAGGCAGGGTCCGACAGTTCCAGGTCACGCAGGATCTGCTCGCTCATCAGCTTGGTCTGGCCATACGGATTGGTGGCCGACAGCGGAAAGTCCTCCAGGATCGGCACCGTATGCGGATTGCCATAAACGGTGGCGGAGGAGCTGAACACCAGTTGCTTCACGCCAGCCGCGTTCATGGCCGAGCAGAGGGTGAGCAGGCCATTGAGATTATTGTCGTAATAATCCAGCGGCTTGCTGACCGATTCCCCCACCGCCTTGAGTGCCGCGAAATGAATCGCCCCCGAGATCCGGTGTTCGGCGAACAAACGGTCCAGCAAAGCGCGGTCCCGCACATCGCCCTCGACAAAATGCGGGCTCTGGCCGGTAATCTGCGCAAGGCGCTCAACCACGACGCGATTGCTGTTGCAGAGATTATCCAGGCCGATCACGTGATAGCCGGCCTCGAGCAAGGCGACCCAGGTGTGCGAGGCGATATAACCGGTGGCTCCCGTCAGCAGCAAGGTTTCAGACATAGCGATTCATCAATAAGTTGTGAAAAGAGACGTAAGGGGGCCGGGACAGCGCGCACGGCGCAACGCGCGAAATGCATGCTTCAGGCTGCAATACCGCGGCACTGTCCTGACGGGCCGCAGCCGCGCCCTGCCAGGGTTGCCCGCATCGGATCGAAATGAGTCGAAAGGGGTGCTAAGCATAGCAGGCCACATCTGTCGCGCCTGTGTCACCGGCACCGCCGTGCGCCGGTTTCAGGCCCGCGCGTGACTGCCAGGCCTCAAAGGCTGCGCGCAAGCGCCAGCCGGACTCCAGGTCGCGCATGCCGAGACATTGCGCCACCTCGGCCGGGCCGGCTCCAGCCTCGAAGTGCAGTGCGCCGCAGGTATTGCGCAGCGTCTGCGGCGACGCGCGCTCGCTGCGCCCCGCCAGCACGCCGGCCTCGTCGAGCAGGATCTCCACGCGGCGGTAGAGCGAGGCCGCATGCAAGTGCCGTCCGCTTGGCATGGCCGGAAACACCAGGTTGCCCAGCGTGCCGGTACGGGAGCGGACTTCCAGCCAGGCCAGCAGCGCCGCCCGCGCGAAGGCAAAGACCGGCGCCTCGTAGGCGCGGCCGTTGTCGGCGCGGACCAGGCGCAGCCTTGCGGCATCCTCGGCGATGCTGTCGATGCCCAGGCCACGTGCCTGGCCCACTTTCAGGCCTGCGCCCAGCAACACGGCCACCAGTGCGGTGTCGCGGGCGCGCTTCCATTGGGTGGCCGACAACGCGGCGCCGTCCTGCCCGGCCGCCAGGGCCGCCGGCGCCAGCACGCGGGCAATCAGGGCATCGCGCTCGGCGGGCAGCAGGAAGGCGGTGGGATCGTTCTCGCCTTCGGCAAGGTGAGTGCGCACTGCCTGGCTGGCCGGGTTGTGCAAGCCGTCCTGCAATAGCGATAGATGATGGAAGACGCGCTCGATCAGCCGCGTGTAGCGGTAACGGTGGTGCTTGTGCAGATCCTGCTCATCCAGGAAGGCCCCGATCTGCTCCGCCGACCAGGACAGCGGCGCCAACCCGCGCTCGCCCGACCAGCGCAAGAGCTTGCCCCACATCGCGCGGTACACCACAGCCGTGCCATGGCGAAAGCCGTGGCTAGCCAGCCAGCCATCGAAGGCTCGCTCCGGCTGCTTCCGCCAGGCCTCCAGGTCAGCATCGAACAAGGCGGGGGATGGCCCGTTGGCGCTCATGTCAGTACTCACTCGCGCTCCTGCGTTGGTTTGCGGCAATGCCGGTATTGTAGACAAATCGCCACAAAAGACAGCGTTCGTTTGCCCCCTGCCGAAGGCGGGACTGACTCCGCCCGGCAATCAAGAATACACCTTATAGGTCACATTAAACGCCAGGCCATTGCAATTGGCGCTGTCTGCTGCTACCTTTCACACATCGCTATGCAACTGGTTGCATAGCGATGTGCAAACCGCCGCAGCCTGTGCCCCATCCCGGGCGGGCGGACCAGCGCAGCGTGCCGGAACGGGCGATTCCCGCGCCCTCGGCCCATCCCGGAGGAGACACCGTGACCCAAGCAACCCTGTCAGCCGCGGCGCAGGCCTCGCTGGCCATCTGGCACCGCATGATCGCCACCCATTCCATGGCCGACCTGGACAGCATCGTGGCGGACGAAGTGGTTTTTCACTCGCCCGTCGCCCACACGCCGTACCCGGGGCGCGTCGCCCTGCGCATGGTGCTGGAATCCGTCAACCAGGTCTTCCAGGACTTCCGCTACCACCGCACCTTTGTCAGCGACGACGGGCGCAGCGTGGTGCTGGAGTTCAGTGCGTTGGTCGATGGCAAATCCGTCAAGGCCATCGACATGATCCGTTTCAACGACGCCGGCAAGATCGACGACTTCGAGGTCATGGTCCGCCCGAAGAGCGGCCTGGACGCGCTCGCCGCCGCCATGGGTGCCCGGCTCGCCAGCCAGAAATCCGTGCTGCAGGGCGCCAGCGCCTGAGCGCGTCGCCGTATCCCCGTATCCCGTATCCCTATCCGGTCCACTGTTTTCACTCTCGCAGAAACGCCATGTCACTTCCCGCCATTCTCCAGAACCGTCTTTCGCTGCCGGTGGTTTGCTCGCCGCTGTTCATCATCTCCAACCCCGACCTGGTGATCGCCCAGTGCAAGGCCGGCGTGGTCGGCTCCTTCCCGGCGCTCAATGCGCGCCCGGGCCCGGTGCTCAATGACTGGCTGGACCGCATCACCACCGAGCTGGCCGAGCACGATGCCAAGCATCCGGACCGCCCGTCGGCGCCGTTCGCGGTCAACCAGATCGTGCACAAGTCCAATGACCGGCTCGATCACGACCTGGAACTGTGCGTGCGCTACAAGGTGCCCATCGTCATCACCTCGCTGGGCGCGCGCAAGGAAGTCAACGATGCCGTGCACTCCTATGGCGGCATCGTGCTGCACGACATCATCAACAACACCTTCGCACGCAAGGCCATCGAGAAAGGCGCCGACGGCCTGATCGCGGTCGCCTCGGGCGCGGGCGGCCATGCCGGCGTGCTGTCGCCGTTTGCGCTGCTGCATGAAATCCGGGAGTGGTTCGACGGCCCGCTGCTGCTGTCGGGCGCCATCGCCAGCGGCGATGGCATCCTCGCGGCGCTGGCCGCGGGCGCCGACCTGGCCTATGTGGGCTCGGCCTTTATCGCCACCGAAGAGGCCAACGCGCAGGCCGGCTACAAGCAGATGATCGTCGACAGCACTGCGTCGGACATCGTCTACTCGAACCTCTTTACCGGCGTGCACGGCAACTACCTGCGCCAGAGCATCGTCAATGCCGGGCTTGACCCGGAAGCGCTGCCGCAATCGGATCCATCCAAGATGAACTTCGGTTCGGGCAGCGCCAAGGCATGGAAAGACATCTGGGGCGCTGGCCAGGGCGTGGGCGCGATCAAGCGCGTGGTGCCGGCCGCTGACTTGGTGCGCCGTTTCAGCGAGGAATACGCGCTGGCGCGCCGCCGCCTCGGGCTGGCCCCGGCAGCGGCTTACGCCAACGGCGCGACGGCGGCCGACCTGGCCTGAGCCTGTTGTTGACGGTGGCCAGGCGCGCCGCTGCGCCTGGCCACCCGCCTGATCACCCTATTTGCACCCATTTCCCATCCGCCGGGCGCGAGATCGCCCGGCGCGACTTCAGGCCGGATCGTCCTGCTTGCCCAGCAGCGGCAACAATTCCTCGGCCCAGGACACCCAATCCTCTTCATACCGGATGCCCCGCTTGAGCAGGGCGTGCTGCACCTGTTGCGCGCGCGTGGGGTGCGTGGCGGAGAAATCGCGCCGCTCGATCTGGCGATAGGTCTCGAGCCGCTCCCGGTGCAGGCCGATCAGCCGTTCCATCTCCGGTCCCAGCCCGAGCGGGCCGACGACAGCATCGGCGCGCAGCTTCACCAGGATTTCATCGCGCAGGTCCAGCCCTGCGGTGGGCGCCAGCACCCATCGCGCCAGCTCGTCGCGCCCTGGCGGCAGCACGAAGTAGACCTTCTTGCGATTCCTGGCGTCGCCCTCCCCCTCATCCGCGGCAATCCAGCCGTGCTCGGCCATGCGGCCCAGCTCCCGATAGATCTGCTGGTGCGTGGCATGCCAGAAATAACCAATGGAGCGGTCGAAGCGGCGGGCCAGCTCATAGCCGGAGGACGGTTTTTCCAGAAGGGAAGTCAGGAGTGCGTGCTGAACGGACATGCGGGAAGCGTGACGTGGAGGCCGGTCGCCCGGTAGCGGCATGTTGCTGCCGCCATGGCTTTGGGTGGCGAGCGCCTATGGTAGCGCAAAGCCAGGCCCCGCCAAGGCTGCCGCCTACGGATACCGCCAATTTCCAACCGTTGGAAGCATGAAAAATGACAAGGTAACGACAACGCTGATGCAGATCTAAAAAATGCTAAATAGCATTTTTCGGCATGGTGCAATACATTTGCAGACATAGTCATCCCGCATGCCTGTTGCCGGTTCTCGGCCGCGGCACAGCCATGCCAGTCATTCATCAGGAGTGGTCCATGCCAGGACAAACAGATTTCGCCGAAGACCGGGATGTCCCGTGGGAAGCCGACGGGCCCCAAGCCGCCGGCCAGCCCGCACCGGCTACTACAATGCCGGTGTACTACCGCCTGCCCGATACGCCGGACGGGCACCATATCAAGGAGTACGCCAGCGGCTTGCGCCAGCTGGTGCGTTTTGTGGGCGTGGAAGAACAGGTTGTGAAGTACAACCTGGCCTGACGGCTGCGGCGCCCGCCGTGCACCGTCTCTTAGTATCTAGTATTGCTTTCCTCCCCTGTCTCCTCCTGCCCTGTGTGTGGGCCAGGATTGGGCCCGCAAGCGAATCGCGGGCTTTTTTCTGTCCTGAGCGCGGCCACACGTCAAGCACAAGCAAAAAAGCCGGCCCAGAAGGGCCGGCCATTTTACTGTCATCGGCCCGGGCAAGAAGTCCGGGCCGGGGCAGCCATGCAGGAACCGATCAGTCCACCGTGGCGCCCGAAGCCTTCACCACCTTGGCCCACTTGGCCGCTTCGGTCTTCATGAATGCGGCCAGTTCAGCCGGCTTCTCGGGATGCGGCTCCGCGCCCTGGTCGGCCATCTGCTTCTTCACTTCCGGCATGGCCAGGATCTTCACCACTTCCGCATTCAGGCGATCGACGATCGGCTGCGGCGTGCCGCCGGTGGCGTACAGCGCGAACCAGGACGTCGCTTCATAGCCCGGCACGCCGGATTCGGCCACGGTCGGCACGTTCGGCAGCGCCGGCGAGCGCTTGGCCGAGGTCACGGCGATGGCGCGCAGCTTGCCGGCCTTCACGTGCGGGTACGACGACGGCATGTTGTCGAACATCAGGCCGATCTGGTTGCCCAGCAGGTCGTTGACCGCCGGGGCGCTGCCCTTGTACGGAATATGCTGGATGTGCAGGTTGGTCATCGAGTTGAACAACTCGCCCGACAGGTGCATCGACGAACCGCTGCCCGACGAACCGTACGACAGCTTGTCCGGGTTGGCCTTGACGTAGGCGATCAGTTCCTTGATGTTGTTGACCGGCACCTTGGGGTTCACCACCACGATGTTCGGCACCATCGCCACGCGCGAGATCGGCGCGAAATCCTTGACCGGGTCGAACGGCAGCTTGGAGTACAGCGACTGGTTGATGGCGTGGGTTCCGATGGTGCCCATGAACAGGGTGTAGCCATCGCCCGGGGCCTTGGCCGCGATCGATGCGCCGATATTGCCGCCCGCGCCCGGACGGTTGTCGATCACCACCGGCTGGCCAAGCGCCTTGCCCAGTTGCAGGCCGACGATGCGTGCCAGGATATCGGTGGTGCCGCCGGCCGAGAATGGCACGATCATGGTGATCGGCTTGGTCGGGTAGTTGCCTTGCGCGTAGGCCGCGCTGGTCATGCCACCGAAGGTGGCAGCCAATGCCACGCCGGCAGCCAGCAGGCGACGGCGCGCGCTGTTGTGCGGGGTGCGAGCTTGGGAATGGGATTTCATGTTTGCTCCAGGATAAATCGCTGTAAGCCCGCGCCTGTGGCGCGGGTCATCTTTTTTAGTTTTCTACGGACTAAATGCTGCGGCGTGATGACGGATGCGCGTTTGGCACCGGTCACGCCGCGGGACTACACGGGTGCGACGCCGAGGGTGGTGCCGCCGCACACATATAGCACCTGGCCGGTCACGAATCCGTTCTCCGGCGACAGGAAGAACATCGAGGCGCGAGCCACGTCTTCCGGGGTGCCCATGCGCTTGACCGCGATGCTGGCGAGGATCCGCTTGGTCTGCTCGCTGCCTTCGGGGTTGCTCTTGCGGAACAGGTCGGTAGCAATCGGGCCGGGCGCCACGGCATTGACCGTGATGCCGTCGCCGCCGAGCTCCATCGCGAGCGTGCGGGTCATGCCGATCAGGCCGGCCTTGGTGGCGGAATACACCACGCGTTCCGGCTTGCCCAGCGCCGCGCGCGAAGCCATGTTCACGATGCGGCCAAAGCGTGCCGCGCGCATCGCCGGCAAGCAGGCCTGGGTCAGCAGCAGGGTCGCTTGCAGGTGCAGGCCAACCACGTAGTCCAGGTCTTCGACGCGCGCCGTGTCGACCGTGCCGGGGCGGGTGGCGCCGGCATTGTTGACCAGCCGGGTCACGGCAAAGCGCGAGGTCACCTGCTCGGCGGCGGCGCGGGTCGCGTCGGCATTGGTCAGGTCGGCCTGGACAAACGTCATATTGGGATGGGACCAGGTGGGGGCGACATAGTCGACATTGACCACCTGGGTCACGCCATCGGCCAGCAGCATTTCGCTGATGGCGCGGCCGATACCGGAACTGGCGCCGGTAACGAGCGTGGCAACGGGAAGGGACATCGCTTACTCCGACCGGCGAGGGGCACCGGGTCATGCTGAAGAGGATGCGACGAGAGCCGGCGAGCCAGTCGGCCCTGTCGCGCTGCTTCTGTGCGTTGGGAAACTTCATCAGCCTGCACTTCCACCGGGTACTAACGGCGGCCGCGCGGCATTCTTTAGCGGACGACGCCCACGAGCCGAAACCCGCGGGCGCCGAGGCCTCAAACGATCAGGCGGCTACGATCAGACGCGCTCGATCACCATGGCGATGCCCTGGCCCACGCCGATGCACATCGTGCACAACGCGTAGCGGCCGCCGGTGCGGTGCAGCTGGTACATGGCGGTGGTGACCAGGCGGGCGCCGCTCATGCCAAGCGGGTGGCCCAGCGCGATCGCACCGCCGTTGGGGTTGACGCGTGCATCGTCGTCGGCCACGCCGAGTTCGCGCAGCACGGCCAGGCCTTGCGCGGCAAAAGCCTCGTTCAGCTCGATCACGTCCATCTGGTCGATGGTCATGCCGAGTTGCTTGAGCAGCTTCTGCGATGCCGGTGCCGGGCCGATGCCCATCACGCGCGGCGCCACGCCGGCGGTAGCCATGCCGACGATGCGAGCCTTGGGCGTCAGGCCGTGCTGGCGGGCCGCGGCTTCGCTGGCGAGCAGGATGGCGCAGGCGCCATCATTCACGCCCGAGGCATTGCCCGCGGTCACGGTGCCGTCGGCGCGAACCACGCCGCGCAGCTTGCCCAGTGCTTCCATGCTGGTGGCACGCGGGTGTTCGTCGCGCTCGACGATCAGCGGGTCGCCCTTCTTCTGGGCGATTGTCACAGCGGTGATTTCCTGTGCCAGCGTGCCGTCGGCTTGCGCGCGCGATGCCTTTTCCTGGCTGCGCAGCGCCATCAGGTCCTGGTCTTCGCGGCTGATCTTGTAGTCGGTAGCAACGTTCTCGGCGGTCTCGGGCATCGAATCCACGCCGTAAGCCGCACGCATCGCCGGGTTGATGAAGCGCCAGCCGATAGTGGTGTCGAAGATCTGCGCATCGCGCGAGAAGGCGCTGGTGGCCTTGCCCATCACGAACGGGGCGCGGCTCATGCTTTCCACGCCGCCGGCAAGCATCAGGCCGGCTTCGCCGGACTTGATCGCGCGCGCCGCGGTGCCGGTGGCGTCCATGCCCGAGCCGCACAGGCGGTTGATGGTGGCGCCCGGCACGCTTTGCGGCAGGCCGGCCAGCAGCAGCGACATGCGCGCCACGTTGCGGTTGTCTTCGCCGGCCTGGTTGGCATTGCCGTAGATCACGTCGTCAATGGCGGACCAGTCCAGGTTCGGGTTGCGTGCCATCAGGGCCTTGAGCGGCACCGCGCCCAGATCGTCCGGGCGAACGCCGGACAGGCTGCCGGCGTAGCGGCCGATGGGGGTACGGATGGCGTCGCAGATGAAGGCTTCGGTCATGGTTGTCTCTCTCTTGCTTGTTCGTGAAAGCGTGAAGCTTGGAAGCGTGCTCGTCGGGGCCCCTTCGATCAGGCCATCGGTCAGGCCATCGATCAGGCCGAAACACCCTGCTTGAGCGGCACGCCGGTCAGGCGTTGCAGCTCGTCGAAGGACAGGCCTTCGACCAGGTCGCGTGCCACCAGGCCGTCGGGCGTGACGTCGATAGTGGCCAGATCGGTATAGATGCGCGTGACGCAGGTCATGCCGGTCAGCGGATACGTGCACTCCGCCACGATCTTGCTCTCGCCCTGCTTGGTCTGGTGTTCCATCATCACGAACACTTCCTTGGCGCCGATCGCCAGGTCCATGGCACCGCCCACAGCGGGAATCGCACCCGGCGCGCCGGTATGCCAGTTGGCCAGGTCGCCCTTCACCGATACCTGGAAAGCACCCAGCACGCAGAAGTCGAGGTGGCCGCCACGCATCATGGCAAAGGAATCGGCATGGTGGAAATACGAGCCGCCCGGCTTGATCGTGACCGGCTGCTTGCCGGCGTTGATCAGGTCGCCGTCTTCCTCGCCGGCGGGCGGTGCCTTGCCCATGCCGAGCAGGCCGTTTTCGCTGTGCAGCAGGATTTCACGGTCGGCCGGCAGGTGATTGCCGACCAGGGTGGGCAGGCCGATGCCGAGATTGACCACGGCACCGTCGGGAATGTCTTTGGCCACGCGGGCGGCCATCTGATCGCGGGTCAGGCGTTGCATATTCTGGATCTCCTTGGCGCTCAGGCAGCAGCTTGGCTGGCGCCGTCGACCTTGACGACGCGCTTGACGAACAACCCCGGGGTCACGATGTGTTCCGGGTCCAGCTCGCCGAGTTCGACGATCTCGCTGACCTGCACGATGGGGCACTTGGCCGCCATCGCCATGATCGGGCCGAAGTTACGCGCGGTCTTGCGATAGGTCAGGTTGCCCCAGCGGTCGGCGCGCAGCGCCTTGATCAGGGCAAAGTCGGCATGGATCGGCGTCTCGTAGACGTAGCCCTGGCCGTTGATGATGCGGGTTTCCTTGCCTTCGGCCAGCGGCGTGCCATACGCGGTGCGGGTGAAGAAGCCGCCGATGCCAGCGCCGGCGGCGCGGATGCGCTCGGCCAGGTTGCCCTGCGGCACCAGTTCCAGCTCGATCTTGCCAGCGTGGTAGAGCGAATCGAAGACGTAGGAATCGGCCTGGCGCGGGAAGGAGCAAATGATCTTGCGCACGCGCTCGGTCTTGAGCAGCGCGGCCAGGCCAGTGTCGCCATTGCCGGCGTTGTTGTTGACGATGGTGAGGTCGCGGGCGCCCTGGGCGATGAGGGCATCGATGAGCTCCGCCGGCATGCCTGCCATGCCGAAGCCGCCGATCAGGATGGTGGCGCCGTCCTGGATGTCGGCCATGGCCGATTCCACCGAGTCGAATAGCTTGTTGATCACTTGCGTTCCAGTTCCGAGAGTCCGGACGAACTATCCGGAACCGGCCGCCAAGGAGGGGAATCAGGCGGCGCGCAAACGCTGTCTCCGGACAGTCCTGCCGGAAGAGCCATCCGGCTTGGGCGCCCTCCGCTTGCAAAAGGCGCGCCGCCGGAAACGAATCCAACAGACTTTGGTTTTTCTTATTATCGTGGTTTGTTCTAATTGCGAACTTCAATTCGCAGAATGAACAGGTTACACCCCCTGTCCGTGGGTGGTCAAGGCGCCGAGAAATCGCTTGTGCGTTAGCCGGCCACGACTGTAGGGCAGTTGTAAGGTCCCTTGCGCGCCTGCCCGCGGATGCTTGAAAAATGACTGCTGACAAATATGATGCACTAGCCGAATCCACCGAACGGGCCAAAGCCGCGCGCCATGACGACGGCTGTCGCTCCCTCTCCCACAAGTGGGGGGCACGACAACGCAGATCCGGCCTCGTCAGCTGGCTAAGCTTACGCCCATCGAGCCTTGCTGAGGGAGTCCCAGCCCGCTAAGGCAATTGCAGCTCTGCCCGGCTGCCGCCCGCCCCGGCCCGGATCTCCAGCCGCACATCGATGCGCTCGCGCAGCTCCGCCACGTGGGAAATGATGCCCACCAGCCGCCCGGCCTGCTGCAGGTCGATCAGGGTACGGATGGCGAAATCCAGGCTTTCGGGATCGAGCGTGCCGAAGCCTTCGTCGACAAACAGGGTATCGAGCTGGATCCCGCCCGCGCGCGACTGCACCACGTCGGCCAGGCCCAGCGCGAGCGACAGCGACGCCAGGAAGCCCTCGCCGCCGGACAGGGTATTGGCCGGGCGCGCCATGCCGGTGTCGTGGTCGAGCACCTCCAGGTCGAGCCCGCCGGCGGTACGCTGGTCGCCCTGCTGGCGCACGCGCTGCAGTTCATACCGGTTGCGGCTCATGCGCATCAGCCGCAGCGAGGCCGCTTCCAGCACCTCGTCGAGCAAGGTAGCCAGCACGAAACGCTGGAATGTCATGCGGCGCGGATTGTTGCCGTTGGCCACCTCGGCCAGCCGCCCGAGCACGGCGTAGCTGCGCTCGATGTCCGCACCCTGGCTGGCCAGCGCATCCAGCCGCTGCTGGCATTGCAGCAGGTTCTCGCGGCTGCGGTGCAGGTCGGCCTGCTGCCGGACCAGCGCCTCGAGCGCGCCGGCGGCGTCCGCCTGGGCCTGGCGCAGGGCCGGCAAATCCGGGGGCGCAAGGTCGCGTGCGGCGATGGCGGCCCGCTCGCGGCGATCGCCGGCGGCGGCCAGATCGAGGTCGAAGCGATTGACCACGGCCTCGGCCTGCTCCATCTGCGCTCCCGGCATCCGCGCCTCGGCATAAGCCTGGCGGGTGACAAAGCCGGCTTGTTCCAGCGCGCTCGTGAATGCGGCGCCCGCCTGCGTCTCCCGCTGTGCATGACTGGCAAGGCTCGCTTGCGCGGCGGCTTGCGCGGCCAAAGCTGCCGCCAGCCCCGCGCCAGCCTGCTTGTCAGCAGCCTGCGCAGCGGCCAGCGCGGCTTCGCGCGCGGCAAGGTCCCGGCGTGCCTGTGCCAGCGCGCCGTTCAACCGCTCTGGCTCGCGCCAGTCCGGCGGCACCTGCGTGCTGGCTGCCTGCCATTCGCCCTGGAGCTTGGCGTGACGCTGGCCTGCATCCTGCGCGGCGGCATCGGCGGCGCGAATGGCCGCCTCGGCTGCCTTGAGGGCGGCTTGTTGCCGCTCAACTTCCGCGGCCAGCGGTTGGCAGCGGCCGGCGGCCGCCTCTGCCGCCTGTTGCAGCTGGCGCAGCGCCTGGATGGCGCCGGCCAGCTGCAGCTTGGCCGCCGCCGGGTCCTGCGCGGCGCCGGCCGGCATGCCCGCTGCCCCGACCGCTTCGCGCAGTTCATCCAGTTGCTCCTGCCGGTGCGCTGCCGCCAGCAGCGCGGCCTGCGCGCGGCTGGCCGCGCCCTGCGCCGCCTG
>NZ_JBIUHC010000093.1:0-39841 GCF_044627735.1 Cupriavidus sp. CuC1
ACGCTATTCTGCATCAGCAGCTAGAAGCATCAAAACCCCGCCCAGCAAGCGCCAAAACCCGCGTCAGCGGGCCACAAACCATACACATCGCACACTTCCCCCAACCCACAATTCCTGCTCCAAGCTCAACAGACTTTGCGAACGAATCAGCGGAACGGGACACTGACTTCGCTGCCCAGGCGCTCGATGGTTGCATCCAAAAAGGCGCGCAGCCGCCCCAGGCGGCGCAGGTCGCGGTGATAGCCCACCCAGACATCGCGCCCGGGCGGCGCCTCGCCCATGTCGATGGCCTGCAGCCCGCCGAGGCGCTCGGCCAGCACGCAGGGCAGGACGGCCAGCCCCGCGCCGGCCGCGCACAGCTTGGCCTGCGCCTCGCGGCTGTTGCTGCCGAATGCCACCCGGGCGTTGGGCAGCAGCTTGCGCATCCAGGCCACATCCGGCAAGCCCGCGAAACCCGCGTCCAGCGTCAGCAGGGCACGGCCCGCGCCGTCGCCAGCGCGCGGCGGCGCCACGCCGGGCGCCGAGTAGAGTGCGTAGTCCATGTGCATCAGCTTGCGCTGCACGATATCGGCCTCGTCGAACGCGCGGATGCGAAACACCAGGTCGGCCTCGCGGCGCGCCAGGCTGAGCAAGCGCGCATCGGTGACCAGTTCCACCGCGACGCGCGGATGCGCGCGGATAAAGTCCGCGATCACCGGCGTCAGCATGTGCACGCCAAACCAGTCGGACGACGAGATCCGCAGCATGCCGTCCAGTTCCCGCGCCTGGCCGCCGAGCTGGCGCTCGAAGGCGATCGCCTCCTCCTCGATGCGCTCCGCGTGGGCGAGCACGGCGGCGCCTTCATCGGTCAGCACGTAGCCGTCGCTGGTGCGCTGGAACAAGACATGGCCGACGGCATCCTCCAGCGCCTTCAGCCGGCGGCCCATGGTTGGCTGGGTCTGCCCGATCGCGCGCGCGGCGCCGCCCAGGGTGCCGGCCCGGGCGATCGCCAGGAAGACCTTGATATCGCTCCAATCCATGCGGGGAATGTGCTGACGTTAGTTTGGCAGGTGTCGGGCTCAGCGCGGCCACGCAACTCGCAGGCGGCTGCGCGATGATGGCACGGCGGTGTGGCGGGAACAATAGCGGGCGCGCCGGGGAGCGGGCCGGCATCCCGTCAACTTCAGGTGGAGGACGCCTGGTCTTCCAGGGCCCAGTAGTCGGGCACTTCCAGGCTGGGGCTGCGCAGCACCATCGTAAAGCCGCACTGGCGGCAACGGTAGACAAAGGGGGCGCCGTCCTGGGCCACCGCATTGGCGCGCGCAGCCTCCAGGTCCTCGTGCGGCGGCAGGTGTCCTGGCCTGCCGGCCTGGCGCTTGCATCGCTCACACGGCAACATCGACTGACCTCGTCTGGATAGCTGGGTAACTTGATCGGGGGCGCGGACGCGATCCGGTGCTACCGGATGGCAGCGCGCAAAATTGATGCAATGCAACATAATTATAGGCGCTTTTCGCATCCTTGCCAGATTTATAGCTGGCGATGAGTCGCCTTGCAGTGCAGCGAAACTACGGTCGCAAAACGCAACAATGCCCGGCTAGCGGTCAGGGAGCGTGGGCGCCGTGAGGAGGTCTCGCCGCGCGTCCGGGTTCGATTCGGCTTGCGCCGAAACATCGCCCGGAGGCCGTTCCCGCGGTGGCTCGGCCAGGGGCACCGTGACGACGGCGAACACGGAAAACGGGCACCAGAAAGACGGCCTGAAGAGACTCATTCTGCGGATGACGATGGCGCCGGCAAGAAATGGTGAAGGTTCTGAAAGGCGAAGGACCGGCGAGGCAGCGCCCGGCCGGTCCGGCTCCAGGATTGATAAGCCTTACCTATCTTAACGACCGAATCGGCAGATGGTTGAGGCTGTCATCAACTATTCATGAAACCCGGCAAAAACACTGCGCACGTGGACGGAATGCATCCAGGTGCCATGCAATGTGTACCGCAGCCTTACTGCCCGGAAGCCCCGTCGCGCGCCTTGCGCTTGGCCGGCCGGCCCGTCTTGACGGTCTCGACCTGGGCCACGACGGCCAGCAATTGCCGCTCCGGCAGCGACTCCAGCATCTTGAGCCCGGCCCGCAGCAACTCGCTCTTCTTCACGTGCGCGCCGCCGTTCAGGCAGCGCCGTTTGAGCTCCGCCAGCTTGGCATAGTCCCACTCCGGCATGGTGAAGCTGTCGCGCACGACCTTGGCCTTGGCGGGCTTCTGTGCCTTCTCAACCTTCTCAACCTTCTCAACCTTCTCAACCTTCTCGGCTTTCTCGGCCTTCGGTGCGGCAACCACGGTCTTGACCGTTTCAACCTTGGCTGCCTTCACTGCCGTGTGCGTCTTCCTTGCGCGCGTGACCGGCCGCTTCACCACGGCGGCCGCCTTTTTCTGCGCCGCGGTGGGCGCGGGCGCACGCGTGCGCCCATTCAAGACCGTTGCCATGCATCCTCCTGTTTTGATCGCATTGGTATAAAAACAGTATATACCGTTTATATCGTTGATTTTCGCAAGCGGTGCGAAAGGGAGGGAACAGCCATGGCCGTCAATCGGGACGGGGCCGGGCAGACACGGATTTCGTCAAAAAACCTGCCATCCCCGCGAAGGGAAAAGTGTCCACCGGCCCCGTCAGGATCTTAGCCGCCGGTTATTTCATTCTTGCGACGAAGCGCAACGTCCCACGCTAGATGCCCGGCGCGGACCCGCTGGCGATGGCCTGCAGCGCCGCCTTGTCGGATAGCGTCAGGCGCCCGTATTCCAGGCGCAGCACGCCCTGCTTCTCCCAGTCCTTGAGCTGCCGGTTGACGCTCTGGCGGGACACGCCGAGCATATGGCCCAGGTCTTCCTGGGAGAGCTTCAGCGCGGCGGGGGCGCCGGATTTCCGCACGCCTGGCGTGCCGTGGGTGGACAGCGCATGCGCATGCTCGACGGCAAGCAGTCGCCGCGCCAGCCGCACCGGGAACGGCATCAGGATCACCTCATCGATCCACTCCAGTGCGCTGCGATAGCGCCGGCAGATCAGTTGTGTGAACTCCATCAGCCAACGTGGCTCGCGCGCGATGAGCGCATGGAAGGTGGCGGCGGGAATCACCAGCAGCTCGCTGGCCTCGGCGGCACGCGTGTCGTACACGCGATGCGCGTCGATGAAGAGCGAGACCTCGCCGAACCACTGCCCGGCTTCCAGCAGGCTGACCACTGCCTCGCGCCCGTTCTGCGCCGTGCTGCTGACCTTGATGGCGCCGCGCTCGACGCAGAAGAGCGCGTCCGGGTTGGAGCCGTAGGTAAACAGCACCTCGCCCTTGACCAGTTGCCTGCGCATGGCATGCGACCGGAGCAGTGCTTCGAGCTCGGCCGAAAACTGTCCAGCGGCGGCGGCGTCAGCTTCGTGCGGCTGCGGTCGTGTGCTCATGCCTTTGCCCCGGTTATGCTGCTGATGCTGCTGATGCTGCTTGTGCCGCTCAGGCCGGATCGGTGCGGAACCAGCCGGTGAGTGCCCAGCGGGTCTTGTGGCAGGGCAATACCTCATGCGGGACCAGGTCGCTGCGAAACACCACCAGCCGCGCGCGCTGCGGCAGCACGCGGTGCAGCTCGGTGGCGCCGTCGTCCTGCGCGTAGAGGGCGAGCTCGCCGCCATCGCGCTCGCTCCATTCGGGATTGAGATAGAGCACCAGCGAAATCTTGCGATGCAGGGTCGCGCGGTGCTGGTCCACGTGCTTCTTGTAGGCGGTGCCGACCGGATAGTGCGAGAAGTGGAATTCCTCGCGCTTCAAGCCCAGGAAGTACCGCTCGTTCAAGGCCTCGCGCAAACCCGCCGCCCAGGCCTGGAAATCCGCGCTGGCCGCGCCGGCGGGGGCATCGTCGAGCCACAGGATCGAATCGCCGCGAATGCCCGCGTCGCGCGCGGTGGCCTCGCCCCGCCCGATGCGGGCCGGGTGGAACAGGCCGGCCTCCCACGCCGCGCGGCTCTCGGCATGCAGCCGCGCCGCCAGCGTGGTGTCGATGAGGTCGTCGGACACGGCCCAGCCCTGCTCTTCGAGGGCGACAAACAAACGTTCCAGGGCTGACATGGGTGGGAGATTTCGTGCTGGGGAAACGTCAAAGGAAACGTCAAAACGAAAAGGGCCACCTGGACAAAAGGAGGCCCTTGGCGCGCGGGCGCATATATTAACAGCGCCGGGGCCGCCAGCCGTGCCGGCTGCCCCGCCGGCCTACAACCCGCTGCTGTCGAGATACTCCAGCGCCAGGCTCACCGCGCGGCGGGCCTTGAGCACATAGATCACCTGCCGGTCGCGCACGACCAGGGTCAGCACATCGGCCTGCATGAGTTCATTGAAATGGTGGCTGGCGCGCGGCAGGCTCAGCCCGGCGACGCCGGCCAGGTCGAACGCCGGCATGCCGGCTTCGCCCGCTTCCAGCAGCGCGCGGCAGATGGCGGCACGCGCTGGCACTGTCAGCAGCGCATACGTCAGTGTGCTTTCTTGATCGGTCTCCATGGCCACGCCTTCCCGCTCGTCGTCCAGATGTCATGTAGTTATATGCGTCGGCCGGCCGTTCGGATTGCCGCAGCCCTCCCGCCGTGACCGCCTGACACCTACTTTCTACGCGGCAGGCTCAGCAAATGCAACCCGCCGGGGCTCGCTGGCGCACATTTACACAAGATTACAACAGGCTGCGGTGGCCCGCCCGTGGCCGCAAGCGCGGCCACAGGCGTCCTTGCCGGCGCTGGCGCGCGCTCGTTTTTTGCCGCACCGCACAATCCGGCACCCACCCGCTGCAAGATCCCGTAACAGGCGCGCGCGCCCGCCGCGTGCCGCAACCGTGGATGTATTTCACGCCTCACTTGATTGCGCGGCTGTGGCGCCGCCCGGCGCATCGGCGTAAGCGAGTGAAATATCCGGTAATGCGCAGCGCGTTTCACACCTGCGCGCGCCGCACTATGCTTGCCATAAGACCAGCCAGCGCTGCGCTGCGCCGCACCGGCGGTGGCATGCGCGGGAAAACCAATCCGCCAGCCCAAGCAGGAAACGACAAACAACGGCATCGCCTCACGAAAGTCCGTCATGACCATCGCTTGCCCCTTGCATTCATGAACGCCGCGCGTTTGCTTTCGCCGCGCCTGTTTTGCATCGCCCTGGCGTCTGCCTGGATGGGCGGCTGCGCGGTCGGGCCGGACTATCGGCGGCCCCCGGTGGAGACCCCTGCCGCGTATCGCGAGGCCGTGCCGGACGATCACCAATGGAAGGTCGCCGAGCCCCGCGCGGTGGACCTGACCCAGGCCTGGTGGGCGGGGTTCGACGATGCCCGGCTGAATGAGCTGGTGGGGCAAGCCAACGCAGCCAACCAGAGCCTGCGCCAGGCCGAGGCCCAGTACCGGCAGTCCCGCGCGCTGGCGCAGGCGGCGCGGGCCGGCTTGTATCCCACGCTCGGCGCAGGCGTGGCCGTGGGGCGCGCGCGGACCAACGCGCTGGGCATCCAGACCGTGTCCAACACCCATTCGGCCAACCTCGATGCCAGCTGGGAGATCGACCTGTGGGGCCAGGTGCGGCGCAGCATAGAGGCCGCCCGCGACAACTCCCAGGCTAGCGCCGCCGACCTCGCGGCCGCGCGGCTGACGATCCAGGGCGAACTGGTGCAGGACTATATCCAGCTGCGCGTCACCGATGTGCTCAAGGCACTGTATGCCCGCACCCTGGCCGCGTATGAAGAATCGCTCAAGCTGACCCAGAGCCAGTTCCGCGCCGGCGTGGCCACCTCTGGCGACGTGGCGCTGGCCCAGGTGACGCTGAACGCGGCGCAAGCGCAGGCGATTGATCTGGACGTGCAGCGCAACCAGCTGGAACACGCCATCGCCGTGCTGTTGGGGCGCGCCCCGGCCGAGTTCACGCTCACGCCCGAGCCGTTTTCGATGCGCCCGCTGGCGGTGCCCCCGGGACTGCCCTCGGCGCTGCTTGAGCGCCGCCCCGACATCTCGGCGGCCGAGCGCCGCATGGCGGCGGCCAATGCCAATATCGGCGTGGCGCGCGCCGCGTACTTTCCGTCGCTGGTGCTCTCCGCTGTGGGCGGCGCCAGCAGCGGCAGCCTGGCCAACTGGTTCGGACCGCCCGGCCGGGTGTGGTCGCTGGGCGCGGCGCTGGCCGGCACCATCTTCGACGGTGGGCTGCGCAACGCGCAGAACGACCAGGCCGTGGCGGCCTACGACGGGGCCGTCGCGGCGTACCGGCAAACCGTGCTCAGCGGCATGCAGGAGGTGGAAGACAACCTCTCGGCGCTGCGCGTGCTCGACCAGGAAGTGGTGGTGCAGGACCACGCGGTGGAAGCCGCCCGCGTGGCGGAGCGCGTGAGCCTGGCGCAATACCGCGCCGGCACCGCTTCCTACCTCTCGGTGGTAACGGCACAGGCCCTTTCCTTGTCTAACGAACGGACCGCTATCCAGTTGCGAGGCCGGGAGCTTGCAGCCAGCGTGGCGCTGGTCAAGGCGATCGGCGGCGGCTGGCAAAGCGATGCGCTGGCCCAACCCTGATCCCCTGGCCCCCTGATCCACATCGACAGACCACCTTCAAGGCAATCCATGGCGACCCAGTCCTCCCGTCGCAATCCCGTCCTGATCGGCCTGGCCGTGCTCGTGCTGGCAGCCGTGGTGTGGTTCGCCGTCGGCCCGCTCAAGCGCATGGTGGCGCCGCGCCGGGCAGCGCCGCCGGCGCCGGCGGTCTCCGTGACCAGCGCGCAGGTCAAGCGCGAGGACGTGCCGATCGGCCTGGCCGGTGTCGGCACGGTGCAGGCGATGGCCACGGTGACGGTCAAGCCACGCGTGGACGGCCAGCTCGACCGCGTCGGCTTTGTCGAAGGCCAGGACGTGAAGGCCGGGCAGCTGCTGGCGCAGATCGACCCGCGCACGTTCCAGGCGCAGTTGCAGCAAGCCATGGCGCAAAAGTCGCGCGACGAAGCGCAGCTAGCCAATGCGCGTCTTGACCTGCAGCGCTACGAGGGCCTCATCAAGGAGAACGCCACCACGCAGCAGACGCTGGATACCCAGCGCGCGCAGGTGGCACAGCTGGCCGCCGCGGTGAAGACCGACGAAGCACTGGTCAACGTCGCCCGTGTGCAGCTCGACTACACCACCATCACCGCGCCGCTGTCGGGACGCGTGGGTGCGCGCCTGGTGGACCCGGGCAATATCGTCCATGCCGCCGACGCCAACGGCCTGGTGGTGATCCGCCAGATCGACCCGATCGACGTGGTGTTCACGCTGCCCGATGGCGAATTCCAGCGCATCAACCGCGCCATGCAGGCCAGCGGCACGCCGCTCGCGGTGCAAGCCAGCGAGCGCGCCACCGGCCAGTTGCTGGGACAGGGCAAGCTGGTTCTGCTCAACAACACCATCGACACGACCTCCGGCACCATCCAGCTGAAAGGGCGCTTTCCCAATCCGTCGCACACGCTGTGGCCCGGCCAGTACGTCAATGCGCGGCTGGTGCTCGGCGAGCGCGACCAGGCGCTGACCATCCCTGCCGCCGCCGTGCAACGCGGCCAGACCGGCACCTATGTCTATGTGGTGCAGGCGGACCATACCGTGGCGTCCCGCCCGATCGAGGTGGCGGAAACGCAGGACGCCAAGGCCATCGTGACCAAGGGGCTGGCGCCTGACGAGCGGGTCGTGGTGGACGGGCAGTACAAGCTCAAGCCCGGCACCCGCGTGAACGAGACGACCGCAGCCACCACCGTAGCGGTAGCCGGTGCCGCGCCCGCCTCCGCGCCTGCCGCCGGCGGGCCCGCAAACGTCGCCGGGAACGCACGGCCATGAGCATTTCCGCGATCTTCATCAAGCGCCCGATCGGCACCTTGCTGCTGGCGCTGGCGGTGCTGCTGGTCGGCGTGGCCGCGTGGCCGCTGCTGCCCATCGCGCCGCTGCCGCAGGTGGATTTCCCCACAATCCAGGTGTCGGCGAACTTGCCCGGCGCCAGCCCGGAGACCATGGCGTCGAACGTGGCCCAGCCGCTGGAGCGCCAGTTCTCGCTGATCAGCGGGCTCACCCAGATGACATCGACCAGCGCGCAGGGCAACGCCCAGATCACGCTACAGTTCGACCTCAACCGCAGCATCGACGCCGCCGCCGTGGACGTGCAGGCCGCCATCAACGCCGCCAGCGGCCAGTTGCCAAGCAACCTGCCCACGCCGCCGACATTCCGCAAGATCAATCCCGCCGACTCGCCGATCCTGGTCCTGGCGGTGCAGTCCGACACCCTGCCGCTGACCGAAATCAACGACTTCGCCGACAACGTGCTGGCGCAGCAGATCTCGCAGATTTCCGGCGTGGGGCTGGTCTTCATCGGTGGTCAGCAGAAGCCTTCGGTGCGCATCCAGGTGGATCCCGAGAAGCTCTCGGCCATGGGCATGAGCCTGGAAGACCTGCGCGGCGTGATTGCCGCCACCACGGTCAACCAGCCCACCGGCAGCACCGATGGCGCCACCAAGGCCTTCAACGTCTACACCAACGACCAGGTCACCAAGGCGGCGGCGTGGAACGACATGGTGCTGGCCTACCGCAACCGCGCGCCGGTGCGCGTGCGCGATGTCGGCGTGGCGGTAGACGGGCCCGAGAACGCCAAGCTGGCGGGCTGGGGCTTTGCCGGCGCCGCCGCGCCGGCGGACAACACCTTCCACAACGGGCGCGCCATCATCCTGGCCATCACCAAGCAGCCAGGCGCCAACGTGATCGAGACGGTGGACCGCATCCGCGCCGCGCTGCCGCGCCTGCAGGCCGCGATCCCGCCCACCATCAACGTCAACACGCTGGCCGACCGCACCCAGACCATCCGTGCCTCGGTGGCCGACGTGGAGTTCACGCTGGTGCTCACCATCGCGCTGGTGGTGATGATCATCTTCGTGTTCCTGCGCAACGTGGCCGCCACGGTCATCCCGAGCGTCACCGTACCGCTGGCGCTAATGGGCACCGCAGGCGGCATGTACCTGCTCGGCTACAGCCGCGACAACCTCTCGCTGATGGCGCTCACCATCGCGGTGGGGTTCGTGGTGGATGATGCCATCGTGATGCTGGAGAACATCTATCGCCACGTCGAAGGCGGCATGGCGCCGATAGACGCCGCGCTCAAGGGCGCCGCCGAAATCAGCTTCACCATCGTGTCAATCTCGGTCTCGCTGGTGGCGGTGTTCATCCCGCTGCTGCTGATGGGCGGCATCGTGGGGCGGCTCTTCCGCGAGTTTGCCGTGACTGTCACGCTGACCATCGTGGTATCGGTGCTGGTCTCGCTGACGCTGACGCCGATGCTGTGCTCGCGCTTCCTGACCCCGCCGCGCGGCCATCATCACGGCCGCATCTACCATTGGTTCGAGCATGGCTTCGACACCATGCTCGCAGGCTACAAGCGCGGGCTGGACGTGGTGATGCGCCACCAGTTCTTCACACTGTGCGTGTTTATCGCCACGGTTGCCACCACGGTGGCGCTGTTCATCTACATACCCAAAGGCTTCTTCCCGCAGCAGGACACCGGCTTCATGTTCGGCATCGCGGAGTCGGCGCAGGACGCTTCCTTCAAGTCCATGAACGCACGCATGGTGCAGCTCGCGGATATCGTGCGCGCCGATCCCGATGTCGCGGCGGTTGGCATGACCGGAGGGCAGAACACACTCAACACCGGCAACTTCTTCATCAGCCTGAAACCCAAGGACCAGGGCCGCACCGCCAGCGCCGACGAAGTGATCGCGCGGTTGCGGCCCAAGCTGGCGCAGGTGCAAGGCGCCAACCTGTTCCTGCAGGCCGGGCAGGACATCAACGTGGGCGGGCGGCTGTCGCGCACGCAATACCAGTACACGCTGATGGACTCCAGCCTGGACGAGCTCAACCAGTGGGCGCCGCGCATCCTGGAGCGCCTGCGCGCCCTGCCGGAGTTGAGAGACGTGGCGTCCGACCAGCAGAACGCCGCCGCCGCCGCGCGCCTGACCATCGACCGCGCTCGTGCGTCCAGCTTTGGCATCACACCGGCCCTGATCGATGCCACGCTGTACGACGCGATCGGGCAGCGGCAGGTAGCGCAGTACTTCACGCAGATCAACAGCTACCACGTGATCCTGGAGGTCACGCCGGCACTGCAGGAAGACCCGCGCCTGTTCAGCAAGCTGTACGTCACCTCGCCGCTGAGCGGCGAGCAGGTGCCGCTGTCCACCTTCGTCAAGATTGACACCGACAGCACTGCCTATCTGTCGATCAGCCACCAGGGGCAGTTCCCCGCCGTCACGATCTCCTTCAACCTGGCACAGGGCGTGGCGCTCGGCGATGCCGTCAAGGCCATCAACAGCACGCTGTCCGGCATGGGCCGCCCGCAAACCCTCTCCGGCTCGTTCCAGGGCACGGCCCAGGCCTTCGGCGCCTCGCTTGCCTCCCAGCCCTACCTGATCGCCGCCGCCCTGGTCGCCGTGTACATCGTGCTGGGGCTGCTGTACGAAAGCTACATCCACCCGCTCACCATCCTCTCCACCCTGCCCTCCGCCGGTGTGGGCGCGCTGCTGATCCTGCTGGCCGGCGGCTACGACCTCAGCGTGATCGCGCTGATCGGCATCATCCTGCTGATCGGCATCGTCAAGAAGAATGGGATCATGATGGTCGACTTCGCACTCACCGCCGAACGCGACCACGGCATGAAGCCGGAGGAGGCCATCTACCAGGCGTGCCTGCTGCGCTTCCGGCCGATCATGATGACCACCATGTGCGCGCTGTTGTCCGGACTGCCGTTGATGCTCGGGCACGGCGCAGGCTCGGAACTGCGGCGGCCTTTGGGCTTCGCGATGGTGGGTGGGCTGGTGTTGTCGCAGGCGCTGACGCTGTTCACTACGCCGGTGGTCTATCTCTATCTCGATCGCGCGCATTATTGGTATGTGAAGCGCAAGGAGAAGCGGCAGGCTCGGCGGGAGGGACGTGAACCCGTGAGCAGCACGGAGGCCGAACGCGAGCGTCGGCGGGTGTTGGCGTCTGGGGAGGGGGATTGAGGCCCACGGTCAATGAGATCTCTCGCTCTTGCGAACGCCCGCCCTCTCCCCCGGCCCCTCTCCCGCAGGCGGGAGAGGGGAGCAAACCAGCGGGAAGGATAGGCCAGCACGGATAGCCAACGCCTCGACTTAGCCGTGTGACCCGCCCCCAGGCGGGGAACACCCAAGCGCGATGCGAAGCGAGCCGTCAAGGTGTGCAGAGGCCGTATGGGGCGCCTCGGGATTCGACGAAAAGAGCGGAAAAGAGGGGCCCATGTCTGAGTATCGCCTTAAGGCGATGCGAGTTTGGGTCCCGGCCGCTCTTTTCGTCGAATCCCGAGGGGGTGTCGCCCCATCCGGCGCGCCTTTTTTGCCTACTTTTTTGGCAAGACAAAAAAGTAGGTCGCCTCCCCGAAGGGGAGGTGAAACTGCAGTTGCTTTTGACTTTGACGTTAAGCAGTTGCAGTTGAAGTTGCAACAACCTAACTAACCTCAATCACCCCATTCATGGTCTCATGCCCGGACCCACAAAAAATATCGCACAAAAACCCAAAGCTCCCAGCCACCTTCGGCAAGGCCGAAACCCGAACCACCTTGCCGGGCGGCAAATCCGCCCGAATCCCCAGGTCCGGCACGCTAAACCCCATGATCACATCCTGCGCGGTCAGCTCGAACACCACCGGCTCCCCGACCCGCAGCGCAATCTGATTCGGCGTGAAGACAAACTTCCGCGCATGCACCTTGATCACCCGCGGCGCGGCGGCCGCGCTGTGCAACAGTGGCGTCCCGCCCGCCAGCGCCAGCAAGCAGCACAGCGCCCGCCTGCGGCTGATTCCTTCTCGTCCTGTGACTAACATGACCAACTCCTGATAGCGAGTTCAAAGCGGCACAGCACAACCTGCTCAACCATTGACAGGCTTCTCCTCGATCCCGAAATCCCCCGACGCCCTGCCCGCCTCCACTTCCCTCCAGCCCAATCCCCGATAAGGCTGCGTCGGATCCCACGGCACCGGCAAGCGCTGCGGCTGCGACCCCGCCGCCGGCAATGGAAACATCAGCGAGCGCGCCGCGTGGTGCGCGATATGCCCGGTCATGTGGTGATGCTCCTGATGGATGTGTCCATAGAACACCGTCACGTTGGGATGCGGCATCAGCCGCTCGATGACCTGCGCGCCGTCGCGCGTGGCCCAGTCCCACTGCGGATAGAGATCGAACAGCGGACGGTGCGTGAACACCACGATGCGCGCCGACTGCGGCTGCTGCGCAAGATCCGCGGCGAGCCAGTCGAGCTGCGCCGCGCCCACCCGTCCGGCAGGATCGGACACGTTGTCCAGCACGATGAAGTGCACGCCCTTGTGGTCGAACACATAGTGCGTGGGACCGAACAGTTCGCGGTAGGCGGCGCCCTGGTCCAGGCTGGCGTCGTGCTCGCCCGGCATCAGGTGCACGACCGGCACCTTGAGCGCGGCGATGATCGACTGGAACTCGCGCATGCGCCGGCGGCGCTCGGCGGGGTCATCGGTGGTGTGGGTGAGGTCGCCGGTGAACATCAGGAAATCCGGCGGCTCCGCCAGTGCGTTGACCGCGGCCACCGCCTTGGGCAAGGTGCCGCGCGCGTCGGGATTGGGCGGGCCCTGGAAGCCCCAGTGCGAGTCCGAGAGTTGGACAAAGTAGAACGCTTCGTCGCGTCCGGCGGCCCATCCGGGCAATGCCGACACAAACACCGCGCCGCCGGCGCAGGCGGCAAGCCCGAGAAAATCGCGTCGCTTCCATGCTCGCTTCATGTTGAGCTCCATCGGTTGATCGGATCGGCCAGGTTGCTGTGGACCTGCCTGTCATACCGGCGCGCAGGCATGTTTATTCCCGTTTCCGGTAATATTTTTTTACGTGGTGGGGGTGAGAATCGGGAATAAACTCAATGCAATCCCGGTATACGCGGCAGAGACGGAATGAACGGGGAAGCACGCGCGATGCGTCCAACCCGGGCACCGAGCCAAAGGAGTGATGTGAACGCTGCCGACCAGCGCCGCCGTTTCGACGATCTGGTGCTTCCGCACCTCGACGCCGCCTACAACCTGGCCCGCTGGCTGTCGGGCAACCCCGTGGAGGCGGATGACGTGGTGCAGGAAGCCTGCCTGCGGGCTTTCTGCTTTTTTGACAGTTTCCGTGGCGACCAGCCACGCGCGTGGCTGCTGGCGATCGTGCGCAACACGTGGTTCACCGCCTGGCGCAAGCGGCATCAGCCGGGCCAGGCCGAAGGCGCCGGCTACGACGACGCGCATTTCGATGGCGAGCCACTGCCCGGCTGGCAGGATGGCCACGGCGACAGCCCGGAGCAATGGCTGTTGCGCGCCGAGGATGTCCAGCTGCTGCATCTGGCGCTGGAGCGCCTGCCGCTGGCCTTTCGCGAAGTACTGGTGCTGCGTGAGCTCGAGGACCTGCCTTATCGCGATATCGCCGTCATCGCCCAGGTCCCGCTGGGCACCGTGATGTCGCGCCTGGCACGCGCGCGCAAGCTGCTGGCGACGGCGGTGCTCGCCTTGCGCGCGCAAGGCACGCGAGGCACCAGCGCCAATGGCGGCGCCAACCTCAGCGCGGCAAGCAACGCATCCGCCGCGCCGGCAACGGGCCGGGCCGACGCGGCAACCGCCATCCACGCAACGCCGCCGCAACCTGCCGGGGAGACAGGCCATGAACTGCAATGACGCCCGCCTGCTGCTGCAGGCCAGTGCTGACGGCGAGCTCGGCGCGGGCGATGCCTTGCGCCTCGAGCGGCACCTGGCGCAATGCACGGCCTGCACCGCGCAGCTCGCGCACCTGCACGAACTGCGCACCGTATTGCGCGCACATGCGCCCTACCATCGCGCCGGCCCGGCCCTGCGCGCGCGGCTGAACGCCGCGCTGGACGCAGCCCAGGCCGCGCCAGCGCCACAGGCGGCGGCTTTCGGCGGCGCGGCGGCGCCCGCTGGCAACGGTGGCGCATGGTGGCAATGGATGCGGCGCTATTTCGAATGGGGCCCGGCCGCCAATGCCGCCATGGCAGCGCTGACTGTTGCGACGCTGGGCATCGGCATGGTCCAGTTCGCGCTGAGCGATGGCCCGGGGCCCACGGTGGAAAGCGAGATGGTGAGCAGCCACGTGCGGGCGCTGATCTCGGGGCACACGATCGATGTCGCCTCGTCGGACCGCCACACCGTCAAGCCCTGGTTCAATGGCCGGATCGACTACGCGCCGTCGGTACGCGAACTCGCGCCGCAAGGTTTCCCGCTGGCCGGGGGACGGCTTGACTACGTGCATGGGCGGCCGGTGGCGGTGCTGGTCTACCGCCGCAACCAGCACCCCATCGATGTGTTCGTACTGCCATTGCGCTCGTCCGACACGCCCGAGGGCAAGCCGGCCGTCAATCCCGGCCGCAGCCCGGCACCGCCGCAGATCGAGGCGCGCCAAGGCTATCAACTGGCGCTCTGGGAGTCGGACGGCATGCGCTACGCGGCCATCACCGATGCCTCGGCCGACGACCTGCTACGCTTCACGCAGGCCTGGCGCGCGGCCGGTGACAACCGCGCGCCCTGAGCCCGGTGCCTGGGCTCAGGCCAGCTCAGGCCAGCACAAACGGCAACTGCCGCTGGCGCTTGCCGGTGAGCTTGAACAGCGCGTTGGCCACCGCCGGTGCAATGGCCGGCACGCCCGGCTCGCCCAGGCCGGTGGGCGGCTCCTCGGAGGGCACGAAGAACACGTCCACTACCGGCGCATCGGTAATGCGCGGCGGCGGATAGTCGGGGAAGTTGCTGTTCTTCACCGCGCCGTTCTCGATCTCGATGGCAAAGCCCGGCCGCGTCATCGCCAGCCCGAACACGCACGCGCCCTGCACCTGCGCCTCGGCCGACATGGGATTGACCACGCGGTTGGCATGCACCCCGGCCGTCACGCGATGCACATGTGGCTCGTTTTTCACCAGCGACACCTCCACCACATAGGCCACCACCGTGCCGAACGACTCATGCACCGCCACGCCCCAGGCCTGGCCCTTGGGCAGCTTGCGCTTGCCGTAGCCGGACTTGTCCACCGCCAGTTGCAGCGCCGCGCGATGGCGCGCGTGCTTGCTCGCGTCCAGCCGCGCCAGGCGGTACGCCACCGGATCCTGCCTGGCATTGACGGCCACTTCGTCGACCAGCGTTTCCTTGACGAAGGCGGTGTGCGTGTTGCCAACCGAGCGCCACCACAGCACCGGCACCGCTACCTGCGGGTGATGCACCGATAGTTGCAGCGGGAAGCCGTAGTCGTTCTCGACCAGGCCTTCGACCATGGTCGCATCCACGCCGCCCTTGACCATGAATGCCTCGAACGGCGTGCCGGTGAGGATGGACTGCCCGACGACGGTATGCTGCCAGCCGAGCACCTGCCCCTTCGCATCGATGCCGATGCGCGCGCGGTGCACATGCAGCGGCCGGTAGTAGCCGCCGCGGATATCGTCCTCGCGGCTCCACATCACCTTGAGCGGTTCGTCATGCCCGTTCTTGACCCAGGCCAGCAGCACGTTGGCCGCTTCGACCAGGTAGTCGGAGGTGGGCACGGCGCGCCGGCCGAACCCGCCGCCCGCCATCATGGTGTTGAGCGTGACCTTGGCCGGCGGCAGCCCGAGCACGCGCCCGATGGCGGCCTGGTCCACGGTCTGGAACTGCGAGCCCACCCATACCTTCACGCTCTGCACCGCCTTGCCGGATACCTCGGCCTGCAAGGTGCAGTTCAGCGGCTCCATCGGCGCATGCGCCAGGTAGGGGAACTCGTAGTCCGCCGAGATGGTGCGCGCGGCGCCGGACATGGCGCCCAGGTCGGCCTGCAGCGCCACCGTGCCGGGCTGCGCGGCCAGCGTCTTGTACTGTGCGAACAGGTCCTTGGTGGAGACGCTGGAGCCGCTGTCTTCCCACACGATCTCCAGCGCATCGCGCGCCTGCTTGGCCGGCCAGTAGCTATCGGCCACCACTGCCACGCCGGTGCCGCCACGGTCCACCGGCACCAGCATCACGTCGGCCACGCCCTTGATCGCGCGCGCCTTGTCGGCGTTGAAGGATTTCACCTTGCCGCCAAAACGCGGCGGGCGCGCCACTACGGCCACCACCATGTCCTTGAGTCGCACGTCGATGCCGAAGGCGGTGGTCCCCTCCAGCTTGCCGCGCGCATCCAGCCGGCGCGTGGGCTTGCCGATGAGCTTGAACTGCGCCGGGCTTTTCAGCGTCACCTGCTGCGGCACCGGCAGCGCCATGGCGGCCTGCGCCAGTTCGCCAAAGGTGGCGCGATGGCTGCCGGAGGTGACCACGCCCAGCGCCACCTGGCAGCTCGCCGGATCGACCTGCCACTGCGTGGCCGCGGCGGAAACCAGCATGGCACGTGCGCGCGCGCCAAGCTCACGGTACTGCTGGAAGGAATGGTTGAGCGCGGTGGAGCCGCCGGTGATCTGCATGCCGAAGGCGGGATCCTTGTACGCATCGCCGGCGGGCGCCAGCGTGGCGCGCACGTTGCGCCAGTCCACGTCGAGCTCTTCTGCCAGCGCCATGGGCAGCGCCGTATGCACGCCCTGGCCGAATTCGAGCCGGTTGACCGCCACCGTGACGGTATTGTCCGGGGCGATCAGCAGGAACGCCTGCGGCGGCGAAGGCGGGGCCTTGGGCGCCGCGCCTTCTTGCGCCAGCGCGGCCTGGGCCGGCAGGATGCCGAGCGCCAGGCCGCCACCGGCAAAGCCGGTCAGCTTGAGAAAACTGCGGCGGTCCAGCGCGGCGACGCCGCCGGAGTCCGCGTGCCGGCGATTGCCGCCGGCGAGCGCTTCAAGGTATCTGATTCGCATGGTGTCGTCCCCTTAAGCCAGCGCGCGCGCCGCGTCCTTGATGGCCGCGCGGATGCGCTGGTAGGTGCCGCAGCGGCACAGGTTGCCGGCCATGGCCTGGTCGATGTCGGCATCGCTTGGGTGCTTTTTGCTGCGCAACAGCCCGACGGCGCTCATCACCTGGCCGTTCTGGCAATAGCCGCACTGCGCCACATCGTGCTTGATCCAGGCGTCGAGCACCGCGCGGCCAACCTTGTCGCCGGTGACGCCTTCGATAGTGGTGATGCGCGCGCCTTGCGCCGCCGAGACCGGCGTGACGCAACTGCGCGTGGCCTGGCCGTTCACATGCACGGTGCACGCGCCGCATGCGGCCATGCCGCAGCCGAACTTGGTGCCGGTCATGCCAAGGCTGTCGCGTAACGCCCACAGCAGGGGCGTGGAAGGATCAACGTCTACCTGCAACGGCTTGCCGTTGATATCTAGCGTGGTCATGGGGGAAGCTCCTTGGGTCTGTTTGCCCTGGTCCGCCCCCGGCATGGCACAGCGGTTCGATCCGCTGCGCCGCGCCGCCGGCGGCCGGTCAGCGGCGCGCGCCCCAGCCGCGGTACGCACGCCGTAAAACTTTCTGAGCATAGTGCAAAAAGGACAGTCGCGTGCGGTACCGTGCACCGGGCTGGCGAACTTCGCGCCCGGCGCGGCGGTCTGTTTGTTATCGACTGCCAGCCACCCTGCATCCGGACTCGTGCCCGCCCCTTGCGCTACCCGCTCGCCATATGCCGCGCCCGCCACACTCGACAGCATCCAGGCGCTGCGCGGGCTGGCCGCCGCCTATGTGCTGGTCTACCACTCCGGGCTGCGCCTGGACGGCGAGCGGTTGCCGCTGCTGGCATGGGTCACCGAACACGTGATCAAGCGCGGCCATGTCGGCGTGGACGTGTTCTTCGTCATCAGCGGATTCATCATCGCGTGGGTGGCGGTGCTGGCGCGCCCCGAGCCCGAGACGGCGCTGGCCTTCTCGATCCGCCGCGTCTTCCGGCTGGTGCCGCCGTACTGGGTCATGTCGGCGCTGCATGCGCTCACGCTCAACCCGGTCAGCCTCGCGGTGTTCGCCAGCTCGCTCGCCTTCCTGCCCGTCGCGCAGCAGGAGGCGCCTTACTTCGGCTACCCGGCGCTGTACGTGGGCTGGTCGCTCAATTACGAAATGGCCTTCTACGCGATCTGCGCGCTCGGCCTGCTGGTTGCGCGGCAGCGCGCGCTGCTGGTGGTGGCGGCGGCGCTGGCAGGCACCACGCTGGTGCTGCCCTGGTGGCGCTTCGGCGCGGTGAACCCGGATCCGACGCACGTCTACCCGTTCGCATCGGCGTGGGTGTCGATGATTGCCAATCCGCTGGTGCTGGAGTTCGCGCTCGGCTGCGCGCTGGCCTGGCTCTATGCGCGCACGCGCCAACGGCTCACGCGCGGCGTGGCGATGGCCTTGCTCGTGGCCGGCGTGGGCAGCTTCGCCGCCTCGCTGTGGCTGGTGGAGCCTGAGTTCAGCCTGGCCGGGCGCGGCTTGCCGGCTGGCGTGCTGCTGTTCGGCGCGGTGGCGGCCGAGCATGCCGGCGTGCTGCGCGTGCCGCGAGCGCTGGTGTGGCTGGGCGAGCTGTCGTACGCGCTCTACCTGACGCATCCGATGGTGATCGAAGCGGTCAAGCGAATGATGCCGGAGCTGGCGCCCGGGCAAATGGGCTTGCAGCTGGCGCGCTTCGCCATCGACGCCGCGCTGGCGCTTGGCCTTGCCATGCTGCTGCATCGCTGGGTGGAGGTGCCGGCCATGGCCACCGGCAGGCACGTGGCCGCGCGCTTCACCGCGCGCCGCGCCCGGACGGGCAAGTGAGCGGCCGCCCCGGCACCCGGGCGACCTCAGGCCATGCCTTGCGGCGCGCGGTCGATAAAGCCTGTCATGCTTTGCAGCCGGCCGTCTGCCGCCACGGTCGCGAAGTCGGTGCCGACCACCACGGCAGCCGCGCCCGCGGGCGCCAGCTCCCAGGTAAAGCGCAGGTTGCCGCCATGCGCGTCGACCGGCGTCGCGCGCGAAAAGCGCAAACCCGGAAAGCGCGCCTGGACGGCGGCGATCATGGCGTCGATCCCGGCGTGGCCGTCGCCGCGCATGAGCGGATCGACGTAGCTGGCGGACTCGGTCCAGGTGCTGACGATCAGCGCGCGGCGACGAGCCGCGTCGGTTTCGTTCCAGGCCGCGAGATAGCGATCCGCCAGGGCGGCAAGATCGGTGGCGGCGAGGTTGGCGGGGGCGGCGGTGCGATCCGATTCAGACATGGTCTTCTCCTTGAGGTGAGTGACGAAGCTGTCCGTATCATCGGTGCGCGCAGCGCTGCGCGCGATTACGCGCGAGGTAATCGCCGCCGCGTCATCACCACCCGCCCAAGGGCCGCTGCGCCAATACCCCTCCTCAGCGGGGCAATGCCCGAAACGCCTGTTGGACTTGGACGACAGGGCGCCGGCGCCGGTACCGGTTCCGGTCCGCCGCCCGCCCTCCTACCCCAAAACGGCGTCCGGCGCTAGTCTGAACAGCGGGAGCAGACCTGGGCTTATCGCCTCGTGCTTCCGGCATATCGCCGCTATATTGATCCATTAAGCTGGGCCGCGCGTGCAACTTGCCGCAACGCCCGCCCATCGCCCCAATTTCGAGAACGCAGCTTCAGGCTGACGCCACATGACACCAGACTTGGATGTCCGCCCCTTGCCCATCACCTGCTCGCGCTGGCAGCGCGTGTCGCTATGCGCCATTGCCTTCTTCCTGCTGGCCCTGGCCGGTCTGGCCGTGTCGCGCTACCCGGGCAACGTGGCCATGCTCTGGCTGGCCAATGCTTTCGGCATCGGCATCTTGCTGCACCAGCGCAGCGGCGAGGCGCCCTGGCAGCTGGCCGGGATGCTGGTGGCGGGCGTGGCGGCCAACGCGGCCATGGGCGATACGCCCGCCATTGCGCTGGCACTGGCGCTGGGCAACGTCGCCGAGATTGCCTTCTCGGCGTGGCTGGTGCGCGCCATGACCAGCGGCGCCACGCTATCCCGCCCGGGACCGCTGGCGCGCTTTGCGCTGACGCTGGGCGCGGCCAGCACGCTGGGGCCGGCGGTGGGCGCCACCATCGGCGCCGCCGCCATCAGCACCGCGTACCACAGCGGCTTTGGCGCGGTCTGGTGGACCTGGTGGACGGCGGACTCGATGGGCATCGTCATGTTGCTGCCGCTGATGGTATCGGTCACGCGCGAGCGTTTCGCGGATACCTTCCGCCGCGCGCAGTTGCCCCGTTTTGCCGGCCTGCTCTCGCTGAGCCTGGCGGTGGGCGGCGTGGCGCTATATAAGAGCAACGAGCCGTTCGTGGTGATGGCGCTGCCGCTGGTGCTGGCGGCGCTGCTGACCAACCCCTTTGCCACTGCCCTGCTGACGCTGCTGGCCATCTGCGGCACGGTGGCGCTGGGGCTGATCACCGCAGCGCTCGGCCTGGGCGCGAACGAGCCGTTCCTGCTGCAGTCGGTGCAGTTGTCGACCGCGCTGATCATGGTGTTCCCGATCTGCATCGCCTTCCTGCTCGAGCAGAACCGGCGCGACCGCAGCGAGCTGCGCGCCAGCGAGCGGCGCTTTCGCCAGGCCATGGAGCACTCGGCCATCGGCATGGCGCTGGTGGGGCTGGACGGCAACTGGCTGCAGGTCAACCGCGCCATCTGCGACCTGTTCGGCTTTGATGCCGCCGAGCTGGCGGAGCTGCCCTTTCCGGCCATCACCCACCCGGACGATCTCGCCCCCGACCTGCACCAGGTCGAGCGCCTGCTGGCCGGCGAGATCGAGTCGTACCGGATAGAAAAGCGCTTCCGCCACAAGGACGGCAGCTATCGCTGGACCTTGCTGGCCGTCTCCCTGGTGCGCGACGAGAACACGGGCAAGCCGCTGCATTTCATCTCCCAGGTGGAGGACATCGACGAGCGCAAGACCGCGCTGGACAAGCTCGAGGCGCTGTCGCGCCGGACCCAGCTGGCTGTTGAGGCCGGCGGCGTGGGTATCTGGGAGTGGGACATTGCCAGCGGCGCGATCGAGTGGGACGCGCGCATGCACGCGCTGCACGGCGTCGATCCTGCCCTGGGCGCGCCGGACATCAAGCGCTGGACGGCCATGGTGCATCCCGAGGATGTCGAGCAGGCAAGCACCGAGATGCGCGAGGCGGTGCGCGGCATGCGCGCCTTCGACACCGAATACCGCATCCAGCGCCCCGGCGGCGAGGTGCGCCACATCCGCGCCATGGCGATGGTGCTGCGCCAGGACGATGACACCGCGGTGTCCATGATCGGCACCAACTGGGACATCACCGAGCAGCGCCGCCTGACAGAGGCGCTGTTCGAGGAGAAGGAACGCCTGCACATCACGCTGCGCTCCATCGGCGACGCGGTGATCTGCACCGACGCCACCATGGGCGTGACCTTCATGAACCCGATCGCCGAGCAGCTCACCGGCTGGACCATGCAGGCGGCCGCCGGCCAGCCGCTCGAATCCATCTTCCGCATCGTCGACGAGCATACCAACGCGCCGATCCCCAGCCCGGTGGAACAGTGCCTGCTGACCTTGCGCCCGGTCTACCTCCAGGACGGCGCGGTGCTGCAAAGCCTGACCGGCGACCGCCATGACGTGCAGGACTCCGCCGCGCCGGTGCGCACGGCCAGCGGCGAGGTCATCGGTGCGGTGCTGGTGTTCCAGGACATCACCAGCGCCCGCGCGCTCCAGCGCGAGCTGGCCCACTCGGCCTCGCACGATGCGCTCACCGGCCTGCCCAACCGCATCTGGTTCGAGAAGCGGTTGCGCGAGGCCTGCGAGGCCGCGCGCCTGCAGCAGCAGCATCACGCGCTGTGCTTCATCGACCTGGACCGGTTCAAGATCGTCAACGACACGGCCGGGCATGCCGCGGGCGACGTACTGCTGCGCGAGCTCGGCCACGTGATCCGCTACCACGTGCGGCCTGACGACCTGCTCGCCCGCCTGGGCGGCGACGAATTCGCGCTGCTGCTCAAGGACTGCACGGTGGACCAGGCCGAGCGCGTATGCCAGAAGATCATCGATGCCATCCGCGGCCAGCGCTTCCCATGGGAAGGGCGGGTCTACGATGTGGGCGCGAGCATCGGCATTACCGCCATCGACCACGAAACGCCGCCGATGGGCGAGCTGATGAGCCGCGCCGACGTAGCCTGCTACGCCGCCAAGGCGGCCGGGCGCAGCCGCGTCTCGGTGTACCGGCGCGACGAAAGCGACGCCCAGCGCCACCACCAGGAGCTGCAGGTTGCCGCCGGCATCCACTCGGCGCTGGACGCGAACCGCTTCCGCCTGTTCGCCCAGGAGATCCGCGCGCTGCAGGAGCACAACCAGGCCGGCCGCCATATCGAGATCCTGGTGCGCATGGTCGATGAGCAAGGCAAGCTGGTGATGCCGGGCGCGTTCATCCCCGCCGCCGAGCGCTATGACCTGATGGGCCACGTGGACCGCTGGGTGATCCACCATGTGCTGCACGAATTCGGCGCGCGCCTGACCGCGGTGCCCGATCTCACGGTCGCCATCAACTTGTCGGCCAATTCGCTGGGCGAGCCGTTCCTGCTGCCGTTCCTGCACGCCGAGCTGCACGAGTCCGTGCTGCCCGCCAGCCGCATCCAGCTGGAGATCACCGAGACCGCGCTGATCAACAACATGGCGGCGGCCAATCGCCTGGTGATCGAAATGCGCAGCGCTGGCTGCACCGTGGCGCTGGACGATTTCGGGGCCGGCTTGTCGTCGTTCTCCTATCTCAAGCAGTTCCCGGTGGACTATCTCAAGATCGACGGGAGCTTTATCCGCCACCTGGCCGGCAACGCGGTGGACCGCGAGATCGTCAGCTCGATCAACGATATCGGCCATCGCCTGGGCATGCTGACCGTGGCCGAGTCCGTGGAGGACGAGGAAACGCTGCAGGCCTTGCGCTCGATCGGCGTGGACTATGCCCAGGGTTATGTGATCGGGCGGCCGATGCCGCTGGAACTGTTCCTGGAGAGTTGCCCAATCCAGCCGGTGGGCAACGCTTAAGTCATCTGGGGCGAGCGGCTGGCGGCAGCACGCGCCAATCGAGACTTGCCTCTTGCATCACACGCTGGCGCCCGTACGGGTGCCAGCTCCGCTTTTAGCCCCGCCACCCGTTCGGAAATCCGAACACCCTACCGCCCCGCTCGCACGGAAATCCGAACCGTGCGCCGGGCGCACATTAATTTCCCCTTGTATTTCAGTGGCTTAGGTGGCATCGGCGCGGCCCGTGGCCTGGCACGCCTCGTGCAATGTATGCGCCGGCCCCAAGCGGCCATACAGGTCGACGGTTGGCTCCCCCCGTGCCGGCCCGGACCCAAAACAATGGAGGAAACAATGATCGACCCCGCCTTGCCGACCTTGCCCACCACACCGGTGGGCGCCGGGCACACGCTGCCCACGCCCGTTCGGTATTGAACAGGCATTTGAACAGGCACTGATTTTCCCGGCTGAGGCCGCATGGCGCTGTCCCCACGACGGCAGCGCCACGCCAGAAGGCTGCCAGCCAGCCCCCCGCAAAACAGCCGTCCGGCCATTGGCCGGGCGCATCGGCCCGACTTCTGATGAAACTGAACCGACTGCCCACCCTGATTTTCATTGCGATGCTGCTTGGCGTGCTGGCCGGCACGGCCGCCCACCACTACGCGCCGGACCCCGCCGCCGCCAAGTCCATCGCCGACCACCTGTCCATCCTGACCGACGTGTTCCTGCGCATGATCAAGATGATCATCGGGCCGCTGGTGTTCGCCACCCTGGTTGGCGGCATCGCCAGCATGGGCGACGGCAAGGCCGTTGGCCGCATCGGCATGAAGGCGATGGCATGGTTCATCGCCGCGTCCATCACCTCGCTGCTGCTGGGCCTGTTGATGGCCAATCTGCTGCGCCCGGGCGAAGGCATGAACCTGGCGCTGCCGGCGGCGGACGCGGCCTCCAACCTGAAGACCGGGGCGCTGAACCTGCGCGATTTCATCGCGCACATGTTCCCCAAGAGCTTCGTGGAAGCCATGGCCACCAATGAGATCCTGCAGATCGTGGTGTTCTCGTTGTTCTTCGGCTTTGCGCTGGGCACGCTCAAGGACGGCATCGGCAAACCCGTGCTGGCCGGCATCGAAGGCCTGTCGCACGTGATGCTGAAGATCACCAACTACGTGATGGCCTTTGCGCCGGTCGGCGTGTTCGGCGCGGTCGCCGCGGTGATCACCGCCGAGGGCCTGGGCGTGCTGGTCGTGTACGCGAAGCTGCTGGGCGCCGTCTACCTGTCGCTGGCGCTGCTGTGGGTGGCGCTGATCGCCGGTGGCTACTTCTTCCTCGGCCGCGATGTGTTCCGCCTGCTCAAGATGGTGCGCGCCCCGCTGATGATCGGTTTCGCCACCGCCAGCAGCGAATCGGCTTACCCCAAGGTGATCGAGCAGCTCGGCCGCTTTGGCGTCAAGGAACGCATCACGGGCTTCGTGCTGCCGCTGGGCTACTCGTTCAACCTGGACGGCTCGATCATGTACACGTCCTTCGCCGCGCTGTTCGTGGCGCAGGTGTACGGCATCCACCTGTCGCTCTCGCAGCAGGTGACCATGCTGCTGGTGCTGCTGGTCACCAGCAAGGGCATTGCCGGCGTGCCGCGTGCCTCGCTGGTGGTGGTGGCCGCGGTGCTGCCGATGTTCGGCCTGCCCGAGGCGGGCATCCTGCTGGTGCTGGGCATCGACCATGTGCTGGACATGGGCCGTACCGTTACCAATGTGCTTGGCAATGCCATTGCCACAACCGTCGTCGCCAAAAGCGAAGGCGCCATCGGCGCGCCGGTGCCCGAAGAAGCGGATGACCCCGCTGCCGACGGCAACCGCGGCCTGACACCCGTTCAGGTCCTGGCCGGCAAATAACACTGCCAGCGCGCCAAGGCCCGGCCACCGATCAGGTGGCCGGGCCTTTTTTCTTTCCGGGGGCCGGAAAACCGCGATGTGGTAAAAGACGGGGTCGCCGCGGGCGCCGCCATTGCGCAATGTGCACATTGGCACACCCACGCCACGCTTACCGCTCCGCACGATGCACTTTTGCTGGCGCCTCCAGTCTTAACCAGTCGGGCTCGCTGCCCACGACCGAGTTCTTTCGCCTTCGCTTTTTGCGCATTCCGCCCGCTCCCATGACCGGCCCGCTCCCTTCACACGCCACCCCGCAAGGTGCCCCGCACGACACCTCCGCTCGCGCCGCCCGCCTGCGCCCGTGGGTGCCCCTCGTGGCCATGCTGGCACTGGCTGCGCTGATCGGGCTGGCTGGCGCCATGGGCTACCGCTATAGCTACGACAACGCGCTGGCGCGCCAGGGCGAACGCGGCCAGGTGCAGCTGCGCCTGTACGGCCAGGCCCTGTCGAGCGAGCTGGCGCGCTATGACTACGTGCCCAGCCTGCTCTCGCTGGATGACAAGATTGCCGCCATGCTGGCGCATCCGGACGATCCGGCGCGCGTCGAGGCGGCCAACCAGTACCTCGCCGCAGTCAATGCCCGCGCCGGCACCCGCGTGGTGTTCGTGCTCGATGCCCGTGGCCGCGTGCTTGCCACCAGCAACTGGCAGCGCCCCGACAGCTACCTGGGCGAAGACCTGAGCTTCCGCCCCTACTTCAGCGACGCGGCGGACGGCCAGCTGGGACGCTTCTATGGGGTGGGCACCACCCGCAGCGAGCCCGGCTACTACCTCTCGGCGCCGCTGGGCGATCGCCACAAGCCAAGCGGCGTGGCGGTCGTCAAGGTGGGGCTGGAGCCCCTGGAAAACCGCTGGCAGGGCGCCGATACCCAGATGCTGCTGACGGACGAGAACGGCGTGGTGATCCTGGCCTCCGACCCGTCCCTGAAACTGGCCGCGCTCAAGCCGCTGCCCCCCGAGCTGCGCGAGCGGCTGCAACGCAACCTGCAATACAACCGCGCCGCGCTCCCGCAGCTGGAGCTCACGCCGGTGCGCAAGCTGTCCGACAGCGACGCCCTGGTCCGCCTGCGGCGCGGCCCGCCCATGCTGGCGCAGAACGCCGAGCTGGTCGGCACCGACTGGCAGCTGACGCTGCTCACCAATACCTCGCAGGCCCGCGTGGCTGCACTCAGCACCGCCGCGCTGGCCGGCGTGCTGACCGCCTTCCTGTTGCTGCTGGCGGCGGCCTGGAACGTGCGCCGGCGCATCGCCAGCGAGCGCATGGCCGCACGCGCCGCGCTGGAGGCCGCCAACGGCGAACTGGAGCGCAAGGTCGCGGAGCGCACCGCCGACCTGTCCGCCGCCAACCAGCACTTGCAGGCGGAAGTCGCCGAACGCATCCGCACCGAAGCGACCCTGCGCCAGGCCCAGGATGGCCTGCTGCAGGCCGGCAAGCTGGCCGCGGTAGGCCAGATGTCCACCGGCATCGCCCACGAGCTCAACCAGCCCCTGGCGGCCCTGCGCACGCTCTCGGGCAATACCCAGAAATTCCTCGAGCGCGGCGACAACGCCACCGCGCAGGCCAACCTCGGCACCATCATCGGGCTGGTGGAGCGCATGGGGCGCATCACCGGCGCGCTCAAGTCATTCGCGCGCAAGCCTGGCAATGGCAGCAACGCCGGCCGCCTGGCGCCGCTGGACGATGCGATCGACAACGCCCTGTTCCTGCTCGATACGCGCCTGCAGGCGGTACGCCCGGCACTGGTCCGGCAGATCGAGCCGGACCTGGTGGTGACGTGCGATCCCAACCGGCTGGAGCAGGTGCTGGTCAACCTGGTCGGCAACGCGCTCGACGCGCTGGCCGGCAGCCCTGAGCCCCGGCTGGAGCTGCGCAGCCACCTGGCGGGCAGCAAGCTGCGCCTGACCATCCGCGACAACGGCCCCGGGCTGTCCGAGGAAGCCTTCGCGCGGCTGTTCGAGCCGTTCTTCACCACCAAGCCGGCAGGACAGGGACTAGGCCTGGGCCTGACGCTGTCGGCCGGCATCCTGGATGAGGTCGGCGGCAGCCTGGAGGCCAGCAACCACCCCGACGGCGGCGCGTGCTTCACGCTGGTGCTGCCGCTGGCCAGGCTTGAGCAGGAGAGCCGCCATGGCAATTGACCCGAACCATGCCGATTCCGCGGACGCGATCGACCCTGCGCGGCTGACCGTGCTGATCGTCGAGGACGACCCCGACGTGCGCCTGGGTTGCGAGCAAGCGCTGCGGCTCGAAGGCATTGCCACGCGCGCCGTGGCCAGCGCCGAAGCCGCGCTGCGCGAAGTCGGCAGCCATTTCCCCGGCGTGGTGGTGAGCGACATCCGCCTGCCCGGCATCGACGGCATGGCGCTGCTGCATGAGCTGCGGGCGCGCGACGACGCGCTGCCGGTGGTGATGGTCACGGGCCACGGCGATGTCAGCCTGGCCGTGCAGGCCATGAAGGCCGGCGCCTACCACTTCCTGGAAAAGCCGTTCTCGCCGGAGCGCCTGGTCGAGGTCACGCAGCGCGCGCTTGAGAAACGCCGGCTGGTGCTGGAAGTGGCCGAGCTGCGCAGGAAGCTGGCCGGGCGCGACACCTTGCAGGCGCGCCTGATCGGCCATTCGCCATCCATCGAGCGGCTGCGCAAGCTGATCGCCGACCTGGCCGACACCGCTGCCAACGTCCTCATACACGGCGAGACCGGCACCGGCAAGGAACTGGTCGCCCGCTGCCTGCACGAAGCGAGCTCCCGCCGCGCGCGGCACTTCGTGCCGATCAACTGCGGCGGCCTGCCCGAACAGCTGTTCGAAAGCGAGATCTTTGGCCATGAGGCCGGCTCGTTCACCGGCGCGGCGCGGCGGCGCATCGGCAAGATCGAGCACGCCGAGGGCGGCACGCTGTTCCTCGACGAGATCGAGAGCATGCCGATGCAGATGCAGATCAAGCTGCTGCGGGTGCTGCAGGAGCGCGTGGTGGAGCGGCTTGGCTCCAATACGCCCGTGCCGGTCAATACCCGCGTGGTTGCGGCCACCAAGGCGGACCTGAAGGCGCTCTCCGCGGCCGGCCAGTTCCGCGCCGACCTGTACTACCGGCTCAACGTGGTGACGCTGGAGCTGCCGCCGCTGCGCGAGCGGCGCGAAGACGTGCCGCCGCTGTTCGAGCATTTTGTCGCGCAGGCGGCGCTGCGCTTCGAGCGCGAGGCGCAGCCTGCCACGCCGGCGGAGCTCGCTGCGCTGATGGCCTATCCGTGGCCGGGCAATGTGCGCGAGCTGCGCAACCTGGCTGAGCGCCATGTGCTGGGGCTGGGGTGCAATCCCGGGCAAGGCACCGCCGAGCCGGCGGCGCTGCCGCTGGCGCAGGCCGTCGAGCAATTCGAGCGGGCCATGATTGCCGATGCCATGCGCAGGCATGAGGGCAACCTCAGCCGCGCCAGCGAGGCGCTGGGGATTGCCAAGACGACCTTGTTCGATAAAGTCAGGAAATACAGGCTTTGAGATTTGCCTGGTGGCGGCTCTGGCTGCCACCGGCTGAACTGCAATGGCTTGACCGCAGCTTGCGTTGCCGCTTTCCTTGCAGCATCAACCGCAGCTCCGCCTCCCTCCTCCTCCCTCCTCCTGCGTCCGCGCTCCCCCGTCCTTCCCGCTTCCTTGCGCTTCGTCTTTTCGTTGTGTGAGGTGCCGCACCGAAGCGGCGCGCACGCCGCGCCACTATGGCTTCACCCCTTCCCGCGCGCTTTGCACCTTGCCGTGCCTGGCGCGGCCGGTGCGGGACAAAGCCTGGCTTCGGCCGGGTTCGGCGACCGCGGTGCTGGCCCGCACCGTGGTCGCCTCCATGGCTGCCGGGCCTTGCCGTGCCGTGTATCGAGAAGCCGCCAACCAGCAGGAGCGGACCGACCATGATCCTTCAAGGAAGCGACCCGACTACCGGGGCTTCGTTTTCGCTGGGCAACCGGATTCAGCGCCAGCTCTGGCACTGGGTCTGGTTGTGCCTGTTCCGGCCAAGCCCGCGCCCGCTGCATGCGTGGCGCTCGGCGCTGTTGAGGTTGTTCGGGGCGCGGCTGGGCCCGCATGTGCATATCTATCCGGGCGTGAAGATCTGGGCGCCGTGGAACCTGCGCGTGGGCGGCCATGTCGGCGTGGCCGATGGCGTCACCCTGTACAACATGGCGCCGATCGACATCGGCGATTTCTGCGTGGTCTCGCAGGGCGCGCACCTGTGCACCGGCACGCACGACTACAACAGCGCCAACTTCCAGCTGGTAGCCCATCCCATCGTGCTCGCGGCGCACGTGTGGATCTGCGCCGAAGCCTTTGTCTCACCGGGTGTGACGCTGGCCGAGGGCGCGGTGATCGCGCCGCGCGCGGTGGTCAGCAAGAGCCTGCGCACGCCATGGACCGTCTACGCGGGCGTCCCGGCCCGCGCCATCAGCACGAGAGTCAGACATGCCAAGTCCTCAGCCTAGCCAGCCCGTGCAAGCGCCGGGCATCTCCGTGCTGATCCTGACCCGCAACGAGGAGCAGGACCTGCCAGGCTGCCTGCAAAGCGTGGCATGGTCGGACGACATCCATGTGTATGACTCGATGAGCACCGACGCCACGGTGGCGATCGCGCAGCGCTTTGGCGCGCATGTCACGCAGCGCGTCTTCGACAACTGGGCCAGCCACCAGAACTGGGGCCTGCAGCACATCGGCTTTCGCCATCCCTGGGTGTTCTACATCGATGCCGACGAGCGCATGACGCCCGAGCTCGTAGCGCAAGCCCAGGCCGCGGTGCGCGCGGCGCGCGACGAGGTCGCGTTCCGGGTGCAGCGGCGTGACTTTTTCCTCGACACCTGGCTGCGCCATGTACAGACATCCCCCTTCTACCTGCGTTTGTTCCGGCCGGAACGCATGCGCTACGAGCGCCTGGTAAACCCTGTATCGATCCCCGATGGCCCGGCCGGCGAGGTGACCGGCTACCTCGACCACTACCCTTTCAGCAAAGGCGTAACCCACTGGATCACGCGCCACAACAACTACAGCGGGCTGGAGGCGATGCAGATCATCGAGAACCGGCGCGGCAAGGCAGCGTTCAGCCTGGCCGAAGCCCTGTTCGCGACGGATTTCCACCGGCGCCGCGCGCACCAGAAAGCGTTGTTCTTCCGCCTGCCGATGCGCCCCCTCGTCAAGTTCGCGATCCTGTACCTGGGCAAGCGCGGCTTCCTCGACGGACGGGCGGGTCTCACCTACGCCGTGCTGCAGTCGATCTACGAATACTTCATCGTGATCAAGACGCGCGAACTGGAGATGTCCATGACGCTGCCCGCGCCGGACCCGGAGTCCGTGTGCCCGGAAAGCGCGACGGCACCCGTGCGCCAAACCCTCCCGATGACGGGGATGGCAACAGATGGCGACGCGGAGCTCGGCAACATGCCAGTCGCATCGGCCAGGCAAACCGTGGCGGTGGCAGGTGGGCGAAATCCCTGACGGCACGCGAAATTGCTGCCTACGCCATATTTGTCATTGATGAGGCGAAGTGGCCGCGCGGCCATGTGTGCCATATGTTCCAACGGGCTGGCTTAACGCCAATGCCTGCCATCTCCGGGAACCCGCTGAGCCCGCGGCAGTCCTGGATATAGGGGCCGCGCGATACGCTGGCAGCCCGGCAAAAGCGCTTCGGATGTATGCAATGTTCGCTATAAATTCCCGCTCACCCGTGTCTGCCAAAACGCGGCAATATGCGTTTAAACACAGAAGTGGGAGCGTTCGATGCGATTTCGAAATATTTGGCACGCCGACTGGCTGCTTATGTTCGATACCGCATATGATTCGAGGCTGGCATTCTTCCATCGGGAGAAGAAGGCATCAGTGACATAGATCACGCCATTGCATGACCGCGGGAGCACCTTCGCTCCCGCCGCCCCCAAACAGCGAGGGCAGGCCATGCAGGAGGCTTAACGGTGCCAGCATGCAAACGACTTCATTGCGGGCGTTTGTCTTGCGTTGCCAAGCCCAAACCAGTGCGGAAGGCTCGCGCTGTCACTGCTGCTTCTCTCGCAGTGCGGTGTGTTTAGTTAACGGGTGAACGGATGAAACTGGATTCAGAACTGGCTGAAAAGCCTTACTACAGTACGCGTACCGCCGCGAAGCTGCTCAATGTGTCATTAGGCACTGTGCAGAAGATGGTGGAACGCGGCGAACTCGGTGCCTGGAAGACCAACGGTGGCCACCGACGCATACATAAGGAGACCGTGCATCGCCTGCTGGCCACGCGCGTGGGGCAGGAGCTTCCTTCTGTGCATGAACTCGACCTGGTGGTGTTCCACCCGAACCATCAGGAAGCCCAACGCATCCACGCGCAACTGGGCAAATGGGGCTTGCCCCTGAAAAGCGTGGTGGTGGAGGACGTGGTGGATACCATCATTACTTCGGTCAGCTCGCATCCGCGAGTGGTGCTGTACTACGTGGAAGAACTCTCTGACGCCGAGTCGGCCACCATCGAGAAGCTGCAAAACTTCTTTGCGCGCCAGAACGTCATCTTCGCCGTGATCACCAACCGCCAGGCCTATGACGGCGTGGCCGATGCGCTACAGCAATGGGGCATCATGGTGTTCCTGAAGACGCCCTCGCTGGAAGAAGTCAAAGGCTTCCTGCGCGCGCAACTGATGATGACCCGAGGCGCAGCCGGCTGATCACCCGGCACATCGCCAAGACCCTATCCAGGACGTTTCACCGGCAGCTATCTGCCCGGCCGTCACCCGGCCGCCCGGCCTGCCTTGCCCGTTACCCGTGGGCGTGGCACTCGCTATAAACCGCACACCACAACGCCGCAGTCTCGTGACCCGCACGACTGCGGCGTTGTTGCATCTGCCACCGTTTCAGGCCAGCGCCTCGAGCGGCTCGCGCACGGGCTGCGGCACCCCGGCGTCCATCATCCAGCCATAGAGATTGCGCGGATCCGGCGGCGTCGCCACCAGTTCCACGTGGCTGCCGCGATGCTGCGCGTGGGCCGCGGCATGGAGCCAGCGCAGCGCGGAGTAATCCTCCAGCGCAAACCCCACCGAGTCGAACACCGTGACCTGCCCCGTTTCGGTGCGCCCGGCCGCCCGGCCAGAGAAAATCTCCCACAACTCCGTCACCGGCGTATCCGGCGGCAATTGCTGGATCTCGCCTTCGATGCGCGTCTGCGGCGCGTACTCGACCACGATGCGCGCCTGGCGCAGGATATCCGGGTGCAGTTCGGTCTTGCCCGGGCAATCGCCGCCTACCGCATTGATATGCACGCCGGGGGCGACCAGGTCAGGCGTGAGGATGGTGGCCCGCGTCTTGTCGGCGGTCACGGTGCTGATGATGTCGGCACCCTGCACTGCTGCGCGCACGGAGTCCGCCGCCACCACCTTCAGCCCCTGCACGCCTGCCAGGTTGTACGCGAGCCGCGCGGTTGCGGCCGGATCGATGTCGTAGGCGCGGATCTCCCGGATGCCCACCATGGCATGGAAGGCCAGCGCCTGGAACTCAGCCTGCGCGCCGTTGCCGATCAGCGCCAGCGTGGCGGCGCCAGGCCGCGCCGTCACCTGCGCGGCCAGCGCCGACGTGGCGGCAGTGCGCAACGCGGTGGCGAGCGTGAGGTCGCACAGCAGCAGCGGGAAGCCGCTCTCCACTTCCGCCAGCACGCCAAAGGCCATCACCGTCGGCATGGCGTTCTGCCCATTGCGCGGATGGCCGTTGACGTACTTGAATGCGTATTGCACGCCGTCGCTCACCGGCATCAGCTCGATCACGCCGTCGACGGAGTGCGTGGCCAGCCGCGCGGATTTATCGAATGCATCCCAGCGCACAAAATCCTGGCGGATATGATGCGCCATCTGCGCGATGGCGTTGGCGACGCCCGTGGCGCGCACCAGCGCCGCCACATCGGCGGCGTCCAGAAAGCGGGTCATGGCGATCTCCTTCATGGTGTTCTCCCTGATTGGCGTTACTTGTCTCTGTTTGCCTCGGTTCTAGTTCTTGCCCGGCCGGCCCATCTCACGCCGCCACCGCGGCGCCATCGGCCGCGACGATCCCCTGGGCCGGCCCGCTGGTGCGGTCCAGGCGCAGCGTCATGCAGTAGGCGCCGCCGCCGGACAGCATGTACGGCGACAAGTCCACCTCGCGCAACTGGTAGCCGCGCAGGCCCAGTTCGGCGCGCAGGTGCGGCGTGGTGCGCGTCATCACCACCTGGTCATGCAGGTTGACCGCATTGACGCTGAAGTGGCGCAGATCATCCTCGCTCGCCTCGATGCGCAGGCTGGCCGGCACGCGCTCGCGCAAGGTGCGCAGGGCGTCCTGCGTAAAGGCGGGCGGGTAGTAGAGGATCTCGCCGCCGGACAGCGGGCAGAAGCACACGTCGAGGTGATAGCTCTGCGCCGTGGCGAGCTCCAGCGCCACCACCTCGCGGCCGAAATGGCTCGCCATGGCTTCGGCCGCTGCACGCGAAGAGCGCGGGCCGAAGCCGGCCCAGAAGTGGCCGCGCACGGCATCCCAGATGCAGTCGCCAGCGCCCTCCTGGTAGCAGCCTTCCGGCAGCAGGCTGACGGAGTCGATCAGGCCGCGCTCGCGCAGGCCCTCGAAGATGCGCGCAAAAGGCGCTTCCTCGCCGGCCCGTTGCGGATAGCGAAAGCGTGCCAGCACGGCGTGGCCATCCAGCACCACGGCGGCATTGGCGGGGAACACCATGTCGGGCAGGCCCGGGGCACCGGGTGCGGTTTCCACCGCGAAGCCAGCTGCCTGCAAGGCAGCATGCAGGGATTCGAAGGATGCCACCGCGTTGCGATGCATGCCGCGCGGGTCGCTAGCCCAGAGGCCGGGGTCCATCCACGGGTTGATGCTGTACGACACGTCGTAGTGGGTGGGCTCGACAAGCAGGATGGTGGGCTGGTTGATCACGCTGGCTCCTTTAGGTGGTGGGTGACGGGGTCAGTGAATGCCCTGGGATGCCTGCATTCTGGTGCACTGCCGCGCTAACTAAAAGCCAGCAAGTTGCGCAATTTGCCTGTACCGTATTGCAAAACGCCAGCTAAAATTGGCGAATCGCCAGTCGCGACGATCGTGCAGGCAAAAGCACCCCCTCGCCCGCCCACAGGAACCACCATGGACGACACCGACCGCCAGTTGCTTGCCCTGCTGCGCGACAACGCGCGCACGCCGGCCACCGCGCTGGCCAAGGCGCTGCGCGTCTCGCGCGCCACCGTGCAGAACCGCATCGACAAGCTGGAAAAGGAAGGACTGATCGTGGGCTACACGGTGCGGCTGAAGCCCGAAGCCGAGGCGCACCGCATCCGCGCCTGGATGACCATCGCGGTGGAGGGCAACAAGGCGCGCGCGGTGCTGCAGGCGCTGCGCGGCGAGCCCAATGTGCAGGCCATGCACACCACCAACGGGCGCTGGGACATCATTGCCGAGCTGCGCGCGGATTCGCTGGAGGCGTTCGACCGCACGCTGGACCGCATCCGGCTGATCGACGGCATTGCCGCCACGGAGACCAGCATCCTGCTGTCGAGCTACAAGCTTTGAGCGGCGCGGTTGCGCTTACGCCGCGGCAGCGCCGCGCAGCCGTTCGCGCCGGGTTTCCTCGTGCAGCACCTGGCCGCTGGGGCGCAGCAGGTCGCGCAGCGAGACCACGCCAACCAGCCGCATGGAATCCAGGTCGGCCACCACCGGCAGCCGGCTGACGCCGAGCTCCGCCATGCGGCCCGCCGCGATGCGCGCGGTCTGCGCCGGCAGCAGCACCTGGTGCGGCTGCAGCGGCGCCATCAGCGCGCGGCCGGCTTCCATCAATGCCTCCCGCCCGCGCAGCGCATTGCGCTCCAGCATGCCGACCACACGCTCTGCGCACACCACGGGATAGCCGCGATGCGGTGCCTGCTCGCCAAAGTGCCTGGCCCACAAGACGTGGACCGGCTGCTCGCCGTCCACGCTCACCACGGCCGTCGTCATCAAATCCGCCACGTGCTGGCGCTCGAGCGGATCCACGCCATACTCGCGATAGATATGCAGGCCGCGGCGCGCGATCTTCTCGGTCATGATCGAGCGCTTCATGGTCAGCACCGTGAAGCCGTGCGCCACCGCCACGGTCAGCAGCAGCGGCAGCAATGCGTTGCTGTCATGCGTCAGGCCGAAGGCAAAGACGATGGCGGTCAGTGGCGCGCCAAGCACGCTGCCCAACACGCCCGCCATGCACACCAGCGCCCACAACTCCGGCGAGGCGCCGGGCAGCCACGGCGCGAGCGCCACGCCAAGGCCCGCGCCCAGCATCAGCAACGGGGCCAGCACGCCACCCGAGGTGCCTGACCCCAGCGCGGCAACCCAGATAATGGCCTTGACCGTCAGCAGCGCCACCGCCACGCCAATCGCCATGCGGTTGTGCAACAGGTCCGCGATCACGTCATAGCCCACGCCCAGCGCGCGCGGCTCGAAGTACCCGCCGATGCCAACCACCAGCCCGCCGATTGCCGGCCACCACATCCAGTGCAACTTGAGCCTGGAGAACTGGTCCTCGGTGCGATAGAGCGCCAGCGTCAGCGCGGCGCCCAGCATGCCGCAAAGCAGGCCGGCAACCATGCACGAGCCCAGCGCCATGGTGCTTGCCGGCGCGGTGTGCAGCGCAAACAAGGGACCGGGCTCGAACACCATCGTGCGCAGGAAGCCGGCTACGGCGCAAGCCAGCGCCACCGGCAGCAGGCTGCGCGGGCGCAGCTCGAACAGCAACATCTCCACCGCCAGCAGCACCGCCGCCACCGGCGTGCCGAAGATCGCCGTCATGCCGGCGCACGCGCCCGCCACCAGCAGCGTCTTGCGCTCGGCCGCGGTGAGATGCAGGTACTGCGCAAGCAACGAGGCGATCGAGCCGCCGGTCATGATGATCGGGCCCTCCGCGCCAAACGGCCCGCCGCTGCCGATCACGATGCCGGACGACAGCGGCTTGAGCACCGCCACCCGGGGCGACATCTTGCTTTTGCCGAACAGCACGGCCTCGATGGCCTCCGGGATGCCGTGGCCACGGATCTTGTCGCTGCCATAGCGCGCCATCAGGCCCACCAGCAAGCCACCCGCCACCGGCACGGCGATCACCCATGCCCCCAGCGCATGCTGCGCCGGCGAGCGCTCCGCCAGCGACAGCGTCTGATAGAAAAAGAGGTTGGTGAAGAACCGGATCAGGTTTAGCAGCAGCACGGCAGCCGCCGTGCTGATCGCCCCGATGAGCGGCGCCAGCGCGGCCAGCAGGAGCAGCCGGCGGTCGACGGCGTAGTCGCGTTTTTCAAAGTGCATGGTGAGGATTGGGCAAATGTGGCGAAGGACGTGGCGCGGATTGCGGGACGAACATGGTCCGCGGAAAACGTAATGTATCACGTCATGATATATTTGCACGCTGGATTCCAGAGCACGATCCCAAGTCGATTCAGGTGCGCTATTGCACGCATTTCCCGCACAACCCGAACAAGAAGACCCATGCCGCCATCCCAGGCCCCCTCCTTAGCCGACTTCCCGCCAGGCCGGGCACGTGCGTGGCTGCGCGCGTTTGCCCCCACTCCCATCACCGCCGGCCGCCGCGAACGCATCAAGAGCTGCATCGGCGCGCTGCTGGGCCTGCTGATCACCGAATGGATCAGCCGTCACCTGCTCGGTGGCTTCAACCCCTGGTTCATTGCCCCGATGGGCGCCTCCGCCGTGCTGCTGTTCGCCGTGCCGGCGAGCCCGCTGGCGCAGCCGTGGTCCATCATTGGCGGCAACCTGGTGGCGGCGCTGATCGGCGTGGCCTGCGCGCGCTGGATCCCCGAGCCTGGGCTGGCCGCCTCGGTCGCCGTGGCGCTGGCCATCGTCGCCATGTTCCAGCTGCGCTGCGTGCACCCGCCCAGCGGCGCGGTGGCGATTACCGCGGTCTTCGGCGGCCACGCCGTGACCCAGCTTGGCTTTGGCTTCGTGGTGATGCCGGTCGCGATCAACTCGATGTTGTTGTTGCTGGTGGCGCTGCTGTTCAACAACCTGATGCGCCGGCGCTATCCGCACCGCCCCGTCGAGCACGCCAACCCGCACCGCACCGCCGATCCGCTGCCGAGCGAGCGGGTGGGTTTCAACCGCAGCGATCTGGACGAAGTGCTGAAGGCCCGCGGCGAATTCCTGGATATCGAGGAAGACGACCTTGAAGACATCCTGGTGGCCGCGCAGCTGCGGGCGTATCGCCGGCGCTTTGGCGATGTGCGGTGCGGGGACATCATGTCGCGGGACGTGGTGACGGTGCAGCCCGGGCAAAGTGGCGTGGAGGCGCGGGCCTTGTTGCTTAAGCATGGGATCCAGGCTTTGCCGGTGGTGGATGGGCAGCGGCGGCTGCTTGGCATGCTTGGTTTGGCGGATCTTCTTGCCGCGCGGGGCGACGCCGCGGGGCAGGTGCGAGTTGGCACTGCCGGGGACCTGATGCACACCGGGATGGCCACGGCCAAGGCGGAGCAGCCCATGGTGGAACTGGCGCGGGCGTTTTCCGATGGCGGCCTGCATCAGGTGCCGGTGGTGGATGCCCAGCAGCGGCTGCTGGGCATCGTCACGCAATCGGACCTGATCGCCGCGCTGCTCGAACAAGGCCCGCCGGCAAAAGTGGAACCCGCCAAGCAGCCGGCAAGCTGAACGGTGCGGGCGCTAGCGGCTCGGCTGCAACCCGCCCGCCGCCGGCACCGCATGGGCATCGACGCGCGGAATGCCGTTGAACAGCAGGTTCAATGCTACCGACATCACGCAAGCCAGCAAGATGCTGCTGTGCATGATGGGCTGCAACCGGCCCGGCAATTGATTGAACAGCGTGCCCGAGAACGTGGGCAGCAGCGAGATCGCCAGCGTGGCGGCAACGATATACACGTTATGCCGCGTGCCCTCGAAATCCACCCGCGCCAGCGTGCGCACGCCCGCTGCGGTGACCACCCCGAACATGAACAGCCCCGCCCAGCGCCGGCAGAGGAATGGAAGCGACTACCGTGGCCAGCTTGGGAAACAAGCCCAGCGCGCACAGGATCACGCCGGCTGCCACCACGACCCAGCGGCTCTTGACGCCCGTCACCACCAGCAGGCCGATGTTCTGGCTGTAGATGGTGTACGGAAAGCCGTTGAGCGCCCCACCGATCACGCTGGCCCGCAGGCCATCCGTCATCTCGCCCGCACTCAGCGGCTTGTTCACGACATCGCCAATCGCCAGGAACAAGCCCATCGACTCGATCATGATGATGATCATCACCACCACGATGGTGAGCGTGGCCACCACATCGAACACCGGCCAGCCGAAATAGAAGGGATGGATCACGTCGAGCATCGGCGCCTCGGCAACGCCATGGAAATCCACCATGCCAAAGGGGATCGCCACCAGCATGCCGGCCGCCAGCGCCAGCAGCACGGAGACGTTGGACCAGAATCCCTTGAGCCATTTGTTGATGGCCAGGATCAACGCAAACACGAAGCCCGCCAGCGCCAGGTTATGCGGCGCGCCGAAATCCGCCGCGCCGCGTCCGCCGCCCACCCAGTTCACGCCCACCGGAAACAGCGACAGCCCCACCACCATGACGATGGACCCGCCGACGATGGGCGGGAAGAAGCGCAGCAGCTTGCCGAACACCGGCGCCAGCAGCATGGTGATCACGCCGCCCGCCATCACCGCGCCGATCACCGCCGGCAAGCCGAGCGCCGGGTTCGTGGCGATGACAAGGATCGGCGGAATGGCGCTGAAGGCCACGCCCTGCATCACCGGCATGCGCACGCCAAAGCGCCAGAAGCCGGCGGCCTGCAGGATGGTGGCGATGCCGCAGGTGAAGAGGTCGGCGTTGATCAGGACCGCCACCGCCTCCTTCGGCAGCTTGAGCGCGCTGGCGATGATCATCGGCACCGCGATGGCGCCGACATACATCACCAGCACGTGCTGGAAGCCCAGCATCACCAGCGGCCCGGGGGCGGGCACCTGGTCGACTGCGGCCGGCCTGTCGCCGGTCAGGTCTTGGGTGTTCATAGGGTTGTCTCCTCTTGTGCCGTTACGTGAGATCACGCGACATCTCTGGGAATGCGGATCCTTCGGACTTTCGGGTGAGCCCATGCCCGGGCGGGCGAGGCGCTGCTGACCCGGGCGCGCGACATCGTGGCCGACCTGGACTCGACCCGGAAAATGGTGCTGCGCGTGGCCGACGGGCTGGAGGGCTACCTGCGCATCGGCATCATCAATTCGGTGATGTATGGCCCCCTGCCACGTACCATGCGGCTGTTCCAGGAGCGCAATCCGGCGGTGGAATGGGCCTTGCACGAGATGCTGCCCGACCAGCAGGGCGAGGCGCTGGCGCGCGGCCAGATCGATGTGGGTTTTGCGTCCAGCGCCACCGAGCGGGAGGAGTTGCGCTCGATCCGGGTCTATCCGCAGCCGCTGATGGCCGCGTTGCCGGCCGGCCATGCACTGGCGGCGAGCGGCCGGATCCGGCTGAAGGCGCTGGCGGCGGAGCCGTTTGTGCTGCTTAATACGCAAAGCCCGGTGATCCGCAACCTGCTGGCCGCCTGCGTGCGCAATGGCTTCCAGCCGCGCGTGCTGCACGAGTCGGTGGATCCACAGACAGTGCTGAGCCTGGTGGGCGCAGGCGTGGGGGTGAGCGCGCTACCGCGCTCGCTTTCAGGCGCGCCGCGGGAGGATGTGGCCTTCGTCACGCTGGACGAGCCGGGGCTGGCCGCGGACCTTTACGCCACCGTACGGCGCGACCACGGCCTGCCCGCGCTGGACCGCTTTCTCGCGCTGCTGGAAGATGTCACCGAGGTATGGCATCGTGAGACGTTCGGGGAAGGGCTGCGAAGCACATAGCGCGCCGGGCATCCCGCAATGCAGCATCACAGCCGTCTCAAAACGGCCCGCCTCCGGCGGCCTACGGGTTTTCCTATATATTGTCGCCGTCCACGTCACACCGGCAGTCCAGGAGAAGCTCCCGGTCAACTACCCCGGCCTAAAGGCCGGAGCTTGCAAAGGCAACTGAACAAGCTCGGGTTGACCAGGCAAAGCGGTAA